>CAMTXY010000033.1:0-1742 GCA_947085795.1 uncultured Actinomycetes bacterium
CGGTCGTGCGCTCATGGCACGCGGGGTTGGCAGGGTTCTCGAACTGGCGCGGCCAGAACGACCCTTCCGTGTCGGCGATTCGTCGAGCCTCTCGAATCGAGCCGGCCATGCCTTCGGCCACGTCGGTGGTGACGGTCCGCGCACCCATCGCGACCGCAGCCGCGAGCCCTTCCGGGCTGACCGATTCAGGGAACACGAGCTTGAGCGGATGACCCAACGCCGCGCACACCACCGCGAGCCCGATGCCCGTGTTGCCGCTCGTGGCCTCGACGACCGGGTGACCGGGCGCCAGGACGCCACGGCCGAGCGCGTCTTCGATCATGGCCAGCGCTATCCGGTCCTTCACGCTGCCGCCGACGTTGCGGGACTCGATCTTGGCCCACACCTCGGCGCATCCGTCGGGAACCGACAGACGCACGACCGGCGTGTTCCCTATGAGCCCAAGGGCGTCAGTGCGCATCGGTTCCGCCAGCGAGCTGGATCATGATCTCGACCGTGTCGCCGTCCTCGGCGACCGCTCCCGCGATCTCCTCACGCTTGAGAAACGTGCGGTTCAGCGCGACCGTGGAGACCTCCGGCCGGATCCGCTTGCTCGCGAGAAGCTCCGGAATCGCTACCGGTGCCTCGACGTCCTCGCGCTTGCCGTTGATGAACACCGTGACCGCCATCGCTCACACCTCCGTCGTCGTGATGATCAGTTCCTGTGGTCTGCCGTCTCTGATCTCCCATGCGCGCACGACCTGCTCCCCCTCGGCGAGAGAGACGATCACATAGACCGCGCCGGTGTCGTACGCCTCGGCGATGTCGGTCGCCGAGGGCCGCGCCGGCGTGACGGGATGCGAGTGATAGACGGCGATGGGCTCCAGGCCGTCGTCGTCGATGGCCCGATACGCCTGCAACTGCTCCACCGGGTCGACCGTGTAGCGCTCCGGGCTTGCAGCCGTGTTGGTCAGCGGAAAGAGGCGCGTGATTGTGCCGCCGGTCCCGGCGCCCAATCCGCACACCTCATTAGGCAGCCCGGCCCGCGCGAGGGACTCGATCTCTTCTGCGATACCTTCGGCGAGACGCAAGATGCCTCTCATGAGTCCCCGCCCTTCCGCACGAGCACCGCATACGCCCCGTCGATCTCGCGGACCGCCACGACCGCGTCGCCGTCGTCGCGCACGCTGCGCGGCACGTTGCTCACGGGTTCGCCGGCGTCGAGGAGCACCTCGATCTCCTCTCCAGGCGCAAGCTGCTCAAGAGCCAGCCGCACGCGCACGTAGTTCGTCGGGCACGCCACTCCACGCAGGTCGATCGTCTTAGTCATCGCCGAGCACCTCCTCGCTGAACCGTTCGAGTCCGACGCGGTCGATCGTGTCGCGCAGCCGCTCGCGCGGGTTACCGAGACGCGCGAACGCGTCGACCGCACGCTCGGCGATCGCGATCGCGCGATCCGTGTCCACGAACGACGCGATCTCGTAGGCAAGTGTCGGCCTCCTGCCGAACTTCCCGCCGAGGAACACGCGCCACCCGCGACGCGCGGGCCGGATCGCGCCCGTCGGGCAGGCCAGGACGCACGCGCCGTCCCGATCGCACAGCCTCGCGTCGATCACGGGGCTGTTCTCCTCGTCGAGCGTGATCGCACCTGTCGGGCAGGCCGCCTCGCACAACCCGCACGCGATACACGCGCCGTCAACCTCGTCAAAGACCGGCTCGAGCACTCCAAGAAAGCCGATGTCATTGGCTTGAGGTTTCGCACA
>CAMTXY010000034.1:0-1450 GCA_947085795.1 uncultured Actinomycetes bacterium
ACGATGTGTTGGCCGGTCTTGCGCAGGCGGATCGCCTGCATCGCAAGATCCGGGCGTCCCTGGATCACGCCTAGGATATCCCGACTGCCCGCACCGTCACCGGTGAGGAAATCAGGTCCGGCCAAGAAGAAGAAGTGCAGCGCGTGATCCTGCGAAAGGCCGCCAAGGTGCAGCAGTTCACGCAGTAGGCGCGCCGTGCGCGGGATCTCCACGTCATAGAGCGCTTCGACGGCCTTGACAGCGGCGAGGTGATGGCTCACGGGACACACACCGCAGACGCGACTCGTGATAAGCGGCATCTCCCAGATCATCCGGCCCTGCAGCATCTTCTCGAAACCGCGGAACTCGGTGACGTCGAAGTGTGCGTCGACGACCGTGCCGTCCTCGCCGAGGAACAGCGAGATGCGGCCGTGACCCTCGATGCGTTTGACCGCATGGAGTCTGATGACCTCAGGCATCGTCGTCACCCCCATGCTGACACGCTTGCGGGAACATCGATGTCGGCATCGAGAAACGATAGCCGGTTCCGACGAGGTCGTCGAGGAACATGATCGCTCCGGCTGGCAGCACCGCGGCGAGCGCGTCGATCATCTTCGCGCCTTGCTCGAAGTCCGCGCGGCTCGGACCTTGGCAACCGCGACACGGCACACCCGCGGCGGTGCACCGGGCGCCACAGCCCTCCCTGGTCATCGGGCCCATACAGATGACGCCCTGCTCGAGGAAGCACAGCGTCGGATTGATCTCGTCGAGCTCCATCAGGCCGTACACCGCGTCGGAAAGAAACTCGGCGGTGGGTTCGAGCAGTGCGTGCTTCTCGCGGTCGCACTCATCGCACATGTTGCGACGCGGCATCTCCCACTCGCGACCGCCGATGACCGCTCCCAGCGCCGACATGAGCGTGTCGGTCTCGGGGGCGCACCCCGGAATCGAGATGTCGACGACGACCACGTCCGAGAGGGCCTTCACGCGACCGGTCAGCGCAGGAAGACCGTCACCGGGCCCCTCCTCGCCGTACACATCGGCCATCACCTGACGCACGGTATAGAGGTTGCGTAACCCTCCGATACCGCCGAGTACCGCACACGAGCCAACGGCGATCAGCGTCTTGGCGGCGGCGCGAGCGGCTATCAGCGTCTTCTCGTCATGCTCCGTGGTGACCGCACCCTCGACGAGCACAACGTCGCACTCGGTGAGGTCGTCAACGGCCAAGACGGGAGACGCGACCAACTCGACTTTGCCGAGGAGGTCAAGAAGGCCCTCGTGGGCGTCGAGAAGCGAGACGTAGCATCCCTCGCATCCGCCGAGGACGACATGGGCGAGTCTCGGCTTGCTCACTGCGGGCCTCCTTTCCCGTTGGCGATCGACCTCACGGACGCGTACATGTCGTTGACCTGCTCGACGAAACGCTCTCCCTCGAACGGCGAGATGTCGATGATGCGCAAGCGGCCGT
>CAMTXY010000035.1:0-1298 GCA_947085795.1 uncultured Actinomycetes bacterium
CATCTCGAGCATGACGCTCCTCGAGCGGACGGCGGCTCTCGTGCGGGACCGCGGTTGGCTTCTGGTCGACGCGGATTGCGTACTCGTTCTCGAACAGCCGAAGATCGCCGCGTACCGCGAACGGATGAGGCGGGAGCTGGCGGACCGGCTGGGCGTCGAGCTCGACCGGGTGGGAGTGAAGGCGACCACCACCGAAGGGCTCGGGTTCACAGGACGCGAGGAAGGGGTGGCCGCTCAGGCGGTTGTCCTGCTTCAGGCCGCACACGCCGGCGCGGGGGGTGCGTGATGTTCAGGCGCATCGGCTCCGACATCCAGGCGGTCAAGGAGCGCGACCCAGCAGCGATGTCGACCCTCTCGGTGCTACTCAACTACCCCGGCGTCCACGCGATCTGGTGGCACCGGCTCAACCATTGGCTGTGGGTCCACGGGCGTTGCGGAATCGCGCGGTTCCTCTCCCAGCAGGCGCGGTTCTTCACGGGAATCGAGATACACCCGGCAGCGCAGATCGGCGACCGGTTCTTCATCGACCACGGCATGGGCGTCGTGATCGGGGAGACCACGGTCATCGGCGATGACGTGACGCTGTACCAGGGTGTGACCCTGGGGGGCACGGGCAAAGAGACCGGCAAGCGTCATCCGACCCTCGAGGACTGTGTGGTCGTCGGCGTCGGTGCGGCGGTGCTCGGCAACATCACGATCGGGCGGGGGAGCCGTGTCGGCGGAGGTGCGGTCGTCGTCAACGATGTCCCTCCGAACTGCACCGTGGTGGGGATCCCGGGTCGTGTGGTGGTGCGGGAGGGAAGCAAGGTCGACGCCATCGACCTGCACCACGAGGATCTACCCGACCCGGTAGTCGAGATGTTCCGGTGCATGCAGCGGAACATCGACCGGCTCGAACAGCGCGTGGCGGACCTCGCCGCCGACTCCTCCGAGAGCCGAGGACCCCGAGTATGACGATCCGCGTCTACAACACGATGACCCGCTGCAAAGAGGAGTTCGAGCCTCGGGATCCATGCAAGGTCTCGATGTACGTGTGCGGGCCGACGGTGTACAACCAGATCCACATCGGTAACGCCCGAACGTTCCTGTCGTTCGATGTCATCCGGCGCTATCTCGAGTACCGCGACTACGAGGTCACGTTCGTCCAGAACATCACCGATGTGGACGACAAGATCATCGCCCGCGCCAAAGAGGAGGGGCGGTCTGCGGCCGAGGTGGCCATCGAGTACACGGTCGCGTTCCAGGACGCGATGCGCGCCCTCGGAATCGTGAGCCCGACGGTCGCTCCCAGGGCGACC
>CAMTXY010000036.1:0-4897 GCA_947085795.1 uncultured Actinomycetes bacterium
ACTCTTTCCCTACACGACGCTCTTCCGATCTCCAGACACGACCGAATGACCGGCTGGCTCTTTACACAAACCCTTCATCCGCTATACCGTACCGCTAGTCATGTCCTCCGAAAATCTTCAGAAATGCGCTTGACCTTCTTCCGGGAGCAGCGTAGTGTGAGTCGTGCCCCAAGAAGTCGGATTCGGAGAGTCAGGAAAAGCAGCGTACCAGTAGCTGCCGGCGGGGGGCCGGGAACGCGGACACAGCGCAAGTTGGTTCGCCGGAGCGGTCGCCTCAAGGTAAGAAACGGGAAGCTGTCGAGTAGGGATTCCGAGAGCGAGGTTTCTTGGGGCAACTTCGTGCTCTGGATTCCTTCGCAGGTCGCCGGGGCAGTCGGCCCGGCACATCACCGTCGGTACACGATCCGTGCGATTGGTGACTCCCAGACCGCGACCTCTTTCACCTTCACCTCTTCACCGACTTGGTGCTCCAGAGCTTCGAACACGACTCGGGCCAGGTTCTCGGCCGTCGGACTGAGCGTGTCGAACGGCTCGATCTCGTTGAGGTACCCGTGATCGAAAGGATCGAGCACCGCAGCGAGGTCGGCTTTAAGCCGCTTGAAATCGTACACGATGTCGATGTCGTCGAGATCCTCCCCGGATACGGTGACTTCGACATCCCATGTGTGGCCGTGCAGGTAACGGCACTCCCCCGGGTAACCGCGCAACGCATGGGCCGCGTCGAAGTGGGCTTTCACGGTCAGCTCGTACACGATGACCTCCGTATCAGAAGAGCGAATCCGTGCTGGCGCCGTCCGCCGGAAGCCTAACGTCGCCGACGTGACCCCGCAGGTCCATCGCCTCGTTCGCCAGAGCGTCGGCGAGCGTGTTGTGTTCCCGGCGGATATGGACCACACGCGCGGAACGAAAGCGGTCAAGGAGCGACCGCACCCTGGCGTACAGCGGCTTGAGATTCGGGTGCTTCACCCGGTACTGGCCGTTGATCTGCTTGACGATGAGCTCGCTGTCGCACTGGACGGTGATCTCCGAGATTCCGACTTCAGCCGCCACTTCCAACCCCCACAGCAATCCCTCGTACTCAGCGACGTTGTTCGTGGTCTCGCCAAGGTACCGTCCGCCCGAGGCGATCACGGTTCCTCTCTCGTCCTCGAGGACGAAGCCTGCACCAGCCGGCCCCGGATTACCCCGCGCTCCCCCGTCGGACTTCAAGATAGCGCCGGGCACCGTCACTCCCCGCTGGTGGGTATCACCAGCATGCGCCTGCACACCGGACACATGCCCACCGCTGGACCGGCGAGGAGTTCCTCCACGCGCTCGGCGGGAAGCTCCATCCGGCACGCGCTGCACGTCCCTCGCTCGAGACGACCGACGCCCACTCCGTGCTTGGCGTCCTTGACGGTCTCGTACTTCTGGGCGACGTCCTGCGGCAGCGATGCGGCGATACGGGCACGCTCGGTCTTCATCGTCTCGATCTCGGTCTGCAGCCGCCCGCCCTTGCTCTTGAACTCCTCCGTGAGGTGAGCTTCCTTCACCGTCAGCTGTTCGAGCGCCTGATCGATCTTGACTACCTGCCCTTTGGCCCTCTCGACCCGCTCCATCAAGGCGACCTCTTCGATCTCGAGCTTGTCCCGGCGGCGCTTGAGGGCGTCCAGCTCACGGGTGATGTGCTGCAATTCCTTGGGGTTGGTGATGTCGCCGGACATGATCTTGTTCTGTTCCTGGACGATCTTGGCGGTGATCTGTGCGCACTCGTCGTCGGTGCGGGCGACGTCGCGCTCGAACCGTACCCTCAAGCCGTCGGCTTTCGCCCTGAGCGTCTCGACCTCACGGCGCTTCTTGCGCGCCTCAAGAATCGCGCGCTTCTCAGGCATCTCATCGAGGCGCTTCAGTGAGCGCATGATGGCCAGATCGGTTTCCTGCAGTTGAAGCAGTGCCCCGCTCGCGTCCATCATGTTCCTCCTCGTCAAGGTGTCCACCACCGGCGCTCCGGTCCATCGACGCGCACAGCGCTGGAATCAAGGTCGAAAGTCGCGCGCACCGCCTCGGCCAAGATCGGGACCAACGGCCACTCCGTCACGTCGTGGCCCGCCTCGATCACACCAAGACCGCGTGCGTTCGCGTCCAGTGCGTCATGATAGCGCACCTCGCCCGCGATCAGGACATCGGCACCCGTTGCGTACACATCCGGAAGCAGCGACCCGGCCGATCCCGTCGCGGTCGCCACGCGACGGACGATCCGCTCGGGGTCACCCCAGACGCGCGGCACACATCCCAGGCGGGACGCGACCTGTCCGGCAAGGGTGCCCAGATCGGTTTCGGGTACGTTCGACACGCGACCCATCCGGCCCCGGCCCCGGGCGATGCGCGATTCCGTGATCACGATCAGCGGCTCCTCGTACGGGTGCACGTCGCGGATTCTCCCGACGACGCGATCGACGAAAGCGAGTGCGCACACCGCCTCGATCCGCTCCTCAGCCGCCTCCGATGAAACGCCTGCGGTTCCCAGGTACGGTTCTGAGCCGTCCCCGGGAACGAACCGACCGGTCCCAGCCGAGGAGAACGAGCAGCCCCTGTAGGCGCCGATCCTGCCCGCGCCGGCTGCTGCCATCACCGCACGCACGTCCGACGCGGCCTCGGCCGGAACATAAACCGTGAGGTGGGCGATGGTCTGCAAGGAGCGTTCAACAGGGTCGCCGGCCGGCAGATCGAGCGCTGCCGCGAGCGCGGCGGCACCAGCCGGAGCACGGTCAAGGTTCGTGTGAGCGCAGGCCAGCGCGACACCCTGGCTGACGGCCGCGTACACGATGCCCGGCGCTCCGGCACCGGCGAGAAGCCGTCTGGGCGGCTCGAGGAACACCGGGTGGTGCGTCACGAGCAGATTCGCACCAGCCGCAGCGGCCCTGGCCAGGGCATCCGGGGTGGGATCGAGGCTCACGAGCACACCGGTCACCGGCTCTGCCGCATCGCCGCACAGCAGACCCACCCGGTCCCACGGCTCGGCCCACTCGACCGGGAACGCCGCGTCAAGCGCGTCGATCACGTCCGAGATCCGCGCGGGGCCCCGATCTCGATCGTGCGCCATGTTCCACCTCCGTCCGGGCAGGTGACGAAGCGGTACCCCGCCTCCGCCATCATGTCGTATGCCGTCTCGATCCGGTACCCGACCTCGCCGGGCGCATGAGCGTCGGAGCCCACGGTCGCCCGGACGCCGGCGGCATGGAATGCGGCGAGCAGTGCAGGGGCCGGGTAGAGTTCCGCGACCGGTTTGCGCAATCCCGCCGTGCTCACCTCGATCGCGGTCCCAAAACGCGATGCCGCCGACGCAGCGCGTTCGTACCACGGACTCACATCACCGCGGGGGCGATGACCGAACTTCTTGGGCAGGTCCGGGTGGGCCATCACGTCGAACAGACCACTCTCAGCCGCCGCGCACCACTCGGTGAAGTACGTCTCGTAGACCTCGTCGACGTCGACATCGTTCCAGCGGTCGAGGTCGTGAGGATCGTCGAACGCCCACTCGCCGAGGAAGTGCACTGAACCGACGAGCACCGAGACCCCCGCCGCGCGCGCTCGATCCATCTGGGCGGTGGTGAACTCCTCGAGGCCGGGAAGCCAGTCGACCTCGGCCCCTAGGACGATCCGCAAGCCGCATGCGTCGGCGGCCAGTTCGAGCACCTCTTCGGCGTAGCGCTCCAGGTCGTCGGGGTGCAGACTGAGATGACGCCCCGGATCGAGGTGCTCGGGAAGCGGCAGGTGTTCCGCGAAGACCATCGTGCTGACGCCTGCGGCGCGCGCGGCCTCGACGTACTGCACGGCGGTACCGGCGGCGTGGCCGCAGCGGGCGGTGTGGACGTGACAGTCGATCAACTCGCGCATTCGACCACCCCTCCGCCGACGATCCGGTCTTTCCGATAGCATACGACAGCCTGGCCCGGCGCGACGGCGGCGACCGGTTCGTCGAAGGCCACCGTCAGGCCCGTGCCAGTACGCGTCACTGTCGCGTCGACCGGCCGCATGCGATAGCGCGTCTGAACCTCGACGCGCGCGGTGGCCTCGGCAAGACGCCACACCGGCTCAGCGAGGTACACGTCGCGACGCTTCAGTTCGCTTCGCGGACCGACGGCGACCGTCTCACTCGGCGCATCGATCCCGATCACGTAGAGCGGCTCGGAGGCGGCGATACCGAGACCTTTTCGCTGGCCGACCGTGTAGCGCGCGATGCCGCGGTGCACGCCGAGCACCCGGCCTCGTGCGTCGACGATCGGCCCTGGACGCACCGCTTCTGGAACGAGTTCCCCGACGAAGTCACCGATCCCGCCGACGACGACGAAACAGATCTCCTGCGATTCGGCCCGGTGCGCACTGGGCAGTCCGAGCGCCGCCGCCTTCGCGCGAACCTCGGATTTACGCAGCTCGCCGAGTGGAAACACGACGTGATCGAGCGCAGGCGGCTTCAGGCGGTACAGGAAGTACGACTGGTCCTTCGCGGTATCGACGCCTCGCGTGACCCACGCGTCGCCGCCGGCGTCTCGAGTGATACGCGCGTAATGCCCGGTCGCGAGCGCGTCGGCCCCCTGCGCTGTGACCCGGGCAAGCAGGTCCGCGAACTTGACGCGATCGTTACAGGCGATGCAGGGATTCGGCGTGCGACCCCGCGCGTACTCCAGGGCGAACGGCAGGATCACGTCGCGTCGGAACACCTCGCGCGAGTTGAAGGTGTAGTGCGGAATCGTGAGGGCATCGCATACGCGACGGGCCGCGCGTACGGCGTCGGTCCCGCAGCATTGACCGGAATCCTCGCCCTCCGGCAACAACTGCATGGTCACGCCGGTCACGTCGTGTCCGGCCTCTACGAGCAGCGCGGCGGCGACCGAGGAATCGACGCCGCCGCTCATCG
>CAMTXY010000037.1:0-5165 GCA_947085795.1 uncultured Actinomycetes bacterium
CGGCGCTGCCGGGCGAGGCGTGGTCATCGGCGATCGGTCTTGTGGCGGCGGCGGGGTTCGTGGTGCTAGTCGCGGTGGCGTTACTCGGCTTCTACGGAGCAGACCGTGGTCGCGAGGGCGATCTCGCCGGTGGCGTTTCGTTTTCGGGTCCGCTCGCGACGCGCCTGCGCGACCTGGCGACGTTGAATCTCGGGGCGCTCCTGCTGGCCACCGTGGGCTCGTTCGGCGCGCTCGTCGCCGTGGTGGTACCGCAGATTCGCGCCTACAACCGCATCAGCATCTTCATCGCCTTCTTCGCACTGCTCGCGGTGGGGCTGTTCCTCGATGCCGCAGGCCCGCGGTTGGGTCGCGTGGCAGCTGTGCTCCTGGCGCTTGGTGTGCTGGGGGCGGGACTCCTCGATCAGACGACGCCGGGCATGGCGCCCCGGTACGCGCGGAACGAGGCGATTCTTTCGGCACAAGCCGCGTTCGTGCAAAAGGTGGAGTCGTCGCTGCCGCCCGGCGCGGCCGTCCTGCAGCTGCCCTACGTGCCGTTCCCCGAGAACCCGCCGGTCGTTCGCATGCAGGACTACGACCATCTCGTGGGCTACTTGCACTCCTCGAAGCTCAAGTGGAGTTACGGCGCCATGAAGGGTCGCGAGACCGACGCATGGCTGCGCGACGTGTCCGCTCTGCCGACCCGGCAGATGCTCGCGGCCGCCTATGCCAAGGGCTTCCGGGCCGTGTGGATCGACACCTTCGGCTACGAGGACGATGGGGCCGCTGTGATCGACGAGCTCGCCGCGAGCACGGAAGGGCAACCGCTTCGAAGCGCCGAAGGGCGCTACGCCGTGTTCGTGCTGCCATAGGCATGACATCCGTGACATCCGTAGACGCTCGGCGTTCTTATGCGGCGGCGCGTACTGCGCTATAGTGACTCGCGACGGCTCTGACCATCGGGAGGACGAGGACGTGACCAGGCGCGCGCTCATCACCGGTATCACCGGTCAGGACGGTTCGTACCTCGCCGAGCTGCTCCTCGACAAGGGCTACGAGGTTTACGGCATCGTGCGGCGTGCCTCCACGCCTTCCGACGAGCGCATCTCCCACCTCGGCGATCGAATCGAGCTGCTCGTCGGCGACCTTTCCGACGAGTCATCGCTCCTGCAGTGTCTCGAGGATGCGCAGCCGGACGAGGTGTACAACCTCGCGGCACAGTCGTTCGTCGGCGATTCGTGGCGTCAGCCGATCTACACGGGCGACGTGGACGGTCTCGGCGTCACCCGGCTGCTCAACGCCATCCGGCGCGTCAGGCCCCGAGCGCGTTTCTACCAAGCGTCCACCTCGGAGATGTTCGGCGGGACGAATGAGGCGCCACAGCGTGAGACGACGCCGTTCCACCCGCGCTCGCCGTATGGCGTCGCCAAAGCGTACGGCCACTATATCACGCTCAACTACCGCGAGTCGTTCGGTATGCACGCGAGCAACGGTATCCTGTTCAACCACGAGTCGCCGCGCCGGGGCCTGGAGTTCGTCACGCGCAAGATCACCGACGGCGTCGCCCGGATCAAACAGGGCGTCGCGAGAGAGCTGCGCCTCGGGAACCTCGACGCCAAGCGCGACTGGGGATTCGCCGGCGATTACGTGGAGGGCATGTGGCTCATGCTGCAACAGGACGAGCCCGGCGATTACGTTCTGGCTACCGGTGAGACACACACCGTCCGCGAGTTCTGCGAGTTCGCCTTCGGCCACGTGGGGCTCGACTACGAGCAGTACGTCGTCGTCGACGAGCGCTTCTTCCGTCCTGCGGAAGTCGAGTTGCTGCTGGGTGATCCGAGCAAGGCGAAAGCCGAGCTCGGCTGGGAGCCCAAGACAAGCCTCCGTGAACTCGTCGAGATGATGGTCGATGCCGACATGGAGCGGGTCCGTCGCGAACTCGCACTCACGAGCGCCTAGCCGCGATGGCCCCTCGTGCCCTCATCGCCGGCATCGCGGGTCAGGACGGCACATACCTGACCGAGCTCTTGGCGGGTAAAGGCTATGAGGTCGTGGGGTTACTCGGTCCCCATCCCGGGGATTTCTCGGTCTGGGCGGCGCGATACGGCGACCAGGTGCGCGGCGCGCAAGGCGATCTGTCCGACCCCGAATCGCTCACACGCGCGCTGCGCCTGGCCAAGCCGGATGAGGTCTACAATCTCGCCGGGTTCTCGTCGGTAGGAGCATCGTGGCAGCAGCCCGTGCTCTCCGCCGAGGTGAACGCCGTCGGCGCGCTGCGCCTGCTCGAAGCCGTGCGTGAGGCGGCTCCCGAGGCGCGGTTCGTCCAGGCCTCCTCGGCGGACATCTTCGGCCAGGCGGAAGATGTGCCGCAGAACGAGGAGACGCCCATCCGGCCTCGTTCGCCGTATGCGGTCGCCAAGGCGTTCGCCCACTTCACGGCACAGAGTTTCCGCGAGGGCTATGGGATGCACGCAAGCAACGCCATCTTGTACAGCCATGAGTCGCCTCGCCGTGCGCCGGGGTTCGTGACGCGGAAGATCGCCGAGGGTGCGGCGCGCGCGAAGCTGGGACGGATCGACGAGCTTCGGCTCGGTAATCTCGATGCGGCGCGTGACTGGGGATTCGCGGGGGACTACGTCGAGGCGCTGTGGCGCATGACTCGCGTCGATCAGTCCGGCGACTACGTGATCGCCACGGGAGTCCGGCACACAGTACGCGACTTCTGTGCGGCGGCGTTCGGTCACGTTGGACTGGACTGGCAGGACTACGTGGTCGTGGACACGGAGTTTCTCCGTCCCGCCGATCCGGCCGTGCTGGTGGGAGACGCATCGAAGGCCCGGCGTGTGCTCGGCTGGGAACCGAGCGTCGATTTCGCCCAGATCGTGGCGATGATGGTCGAGGCGCATCTGGAGCGGCTCTCGCGCTGAGCCGGCAACGTGCGTCGTGCCAGCGCCCGGCGCTTGCGTCCCGTCAGGCCCGCGAGAGGCGCGCCCTTGCGCGGTACGAGACTGCGCGCACGATCCTACGGCTGTAGAACCAGAAGAAGCGGCGCCGAAGGGCCTGCATGCGCCTGGACGCCGGGGTTGCGAGCGCGCCTGTGGCCGTCCACTCGTCATAGAGCCTCCAGGCAGGCTTCAAGCCGGCGCCCGAGTCATAGGAGGCGGCGATACGTGCCGCATCCTCGCGCGCCCGGGCACCCAGCGAGGTGCGCAGCTCCTCATCGTCCGCGAGCGAGCGCAAGTGCTTGACCGCTTCGGCGATCCGCGGCTCCGCCCAGTGCTGCGCGCTGCTCGCGCCTTTGCCGTAGGCAGGCTGGGTACTCGCCACCACGTCCACCATCTCGAACCCTACCGGGCACGAGTTCTCGGACGTCATGAAGTCCATGTTGCCCGACCAGGCAGTCGCCACTACCGGCTTGCCGAGCGCCATCGCCTCGAGCAGGCTGAGCCCCAGACCCTCCGCGCGGTGCAGTGACACGAGCACATCGCTGCTTGCGTAGAGGGCGAGGATTTCGTGATACGGCATCGGCCGGTCGAGTATGGTGACGCGCGCGTCGGCAGCGGCCGCTTTGAGCCGGGCCAGGTGCGGTGCGTGTCCCGCCGCCGTCCCCACGTTGTTCACCTTGATGACGAGCCGCACGTCATCACGGCCGGGGAATGCCTGACCGAACGCTTCGATCGCCCCCCAGGGGTTCTTGCGCTCGATGTCGCTTCGCATGTCGAAGCTCGCCACGAAGACGACGGCGTCGTCCGGCAGCCCGGAAGCGGCGCGATCCGCTGCGATGCCGTAGGGCACGTGGACCGCCTGCGGGTAGTGTGCGACCTTCGCATCCGGCAGGTCCGCGAGGAGCGTGTCCATCACGTAGTGCGTGGGCGCGAGGATGAGGTCCATCGCACGCAGCGGCTCGACCCACGAACGGGGGAGACGCGGCAGCTCCCAGAAGGGGACGCATACGTTGAGCCTATTCTCGAGCGTCACGGTTCTCGTGAGCGGATTCAGAAGGTAGAGCACCTGATCGGGGTTGACGTGGAAGAGGTTCACCGCATACGCAGGCATACTCGCTGATTCCGCAATGAGCTCATCGAACTCGTGTTCCTGGCCTCGCATACCGCCGCCTGGGTTCACGTCCGCCAGGCGAACCGGCACACCGTTAGCGATGAGCATGCGGGCCGTGTTGCGAGCCGCGACGCCGAGGCCAAGGCGCGACGTGAGGTAGCCGTACAGGTTGATTCCGAACGGGGGGGCACCCGGAGTGGTGGACGAGGGCTTTGGCATGTCGTACATGCTAGGCTACATCCCGTGACGTTGTCGATTCGGCCCCGGGGGTAGTGTTGCGCGTCCTGCTCGACTGCCGCATGGCTTCCTGGTCCGGCGTGGGTCGCTACACGCACGGGCTGGCGCGCGCGCTCGCCGCACGCGACGACGTCGATCTCGTGCAGGCGGTTACGATCGGTGCCGAGCCGCCCGTTCCGGAGATCCGTGCGCGTGTCGTCACGGTGGGCGGACACCCGTTCTCACCGCTTGGTGCACGCGCCCTGGCGGTCGTTGTCTCACAGGTGTCGCCGGATATCACCCACTGCGCTCACTTCCCGACGCCGTTGCCCGCAAGTCGCCCGCTCGTTGTGACTTTGCACGACCTCGAACCGCTTCTCATCGAAGGGACTATGCCGTCCTTGCTTGCCCGCACGGTCTACCGTTGGTGGAACGCGCGCGCCGTGCGCGTGGCCGATCGCATCATCTGTCCGTCACGCAATACGTTCGCCGATGTGGTGCGGCTCTTCCCGCGCGCGGACGGTCGAACGCGCGTCACGCTCGAGGCGGCGGACGACTTCGCAGAGGGTCCGGTAGGCGCACTCCCGTCATGGCTCGCCGGCGGCGGGCGCTACATCCTGTCCATGGGCAACACGAAGCCGCACAAGGACCTGCCCACGCTGCTGCGTGCCTTCTCGCAGCTTACCGGGCGCGATTCCTCGCTCCTCCTCGTGCTCGCGGGACGTGAGGTCGCCGGCTACGTTCAAAGCGCGCTCGCAAGGGATGATCCCGCGGTCGAGCGCATCCGCTTCGCCGGTTCCGTGGACGACGCGACACTCCGTGCGCTCTACGCGCAGGCGGCGCTGTTCGCCTTCCCATCGCGCTACGAGGGTTTCGGTCTGCCACCGCTCGAGGCGATGGCGCTCGGGTGCCCGGTC
>CAMTXY010000038.1:0-5765 GCA_947085795.1 uncultured Actinomycetes bacterium
CGTGCACGTGTTCCGCGCAAGCGGTCCGGGCGGTCAGTCGGTGAACACGACCGACTCGGCGGTCCGCCTCGTGCACCGGCCCACCGGCGTCCGCGTGCAATGCCAGCGCGAGCGCAGCCAGCTGCGCAACAAGCGCACGTGCCTGACTCGCCTGCGCGAACGGCTCGAGACGATGCGTGCGGAGGCGAATGCGCTCCCACGCGTCGCGACGCGCCCGACCGCTGCGGCCAAACAGCGACGCCTGACCTCCAAGACGCGCACGTCGACCAAGAAGCGCATGCGCCAACCACCGGCCGAGGAGGACTGATCCGGCGATGGGGGACCTACAGGGTATCGGCAAGGTGCTCGTTGGAATCGGGATCGCGGTCGCGCTCCTCGGCGGGCTGCTGTGGGCGGGCGGGCGACTCGGGCTCGGATCGCTCCCCGGCGATCTGCGCTTCGGCAACGAGAACTGGGGCTGCTACCTGCCGATCGCCACGTCGATTCTGCTGTCGCTGTTGCTGACGCTCGTGCTCAGCCTCGTGTGGCGGTGGTTCGGGAAGTAATACGTGTCGTACACTCGAATATAATGTATGTAGCGTATGAGTTCTGCGACAGGTCTCGAACCGCAGCGTATCTCTGATCGAGACCCTGCACGACCTGCGACTGATCGCGCTGCACGAGGACGCCACCGGTGCGGCGCTACGGGTCGTCGGAACCCTGGCCATCGATCGGGACGCCGGGCTCGAGGGCGTTCGCAAGGTGCTGCTCGCAAACCGCGCCGTCATCGGGGGCTGATTCCGCGGCTGCGTTTCGTAGTGTTTGACCTTTCCGTCCGGAAGTGTTACGAATTCCATATTCGTCACACCATACTGGGTTCTTGTTCTCCCGGGCAACGGGCGAGCAACAAGGGAAGGGGTTCGGCATGACGTCTCGCATCACGAGGTTTCTCGCGCTCTTCACGGCATTGACGCTCGCGCTTTCATTGATCACAGGATGCTCTCAGGCGAAGACCGATGAGGCGACCGATGCGCCGGGGGCCGTACGTGACGACCTCGTTCTCGCCATCGGCGGCGAGAACGAAAGCGGTTACGATCCGATCATCGGCTGGGGTCGCTACGGCAATCCGCTCTTCCAGAGCACGCTGCTCAAACGCGACGATGGCCTGAATGTGGTGAACGACCTCGCCACGGGCTACGAGGTGAGCGATGACGGCCTGACCTGGACGGTGAGCATCCGCGACGACGTGCTCTTCCACGATGGCGAGCCGTTGACCGCAGGTGATGTGGCGTTCACCTTCCAAACCGCGAAAGAGAGCGGCTCGGTAGTGGATCTCGGCATCCTCGCCTCGGCGAAGGCCACCGACGATACGACCGTGGTATTCACTCTCACCGAGCCGCGCTCGACCTTCCTCTACCAGATGGTCGCAACGGGCATCGTCCCAGAGCATGCATGGGGGCCTGAGTACGCGAAGAATCCGATTGGATCGGGGCCCTACCGGTTCGTACAGTGGAACCAGGGGCAGCAACTGATCGTCGAGGCGAATCCGCAGTACCACGGGGGTACTCCGGACATCCGCAGAATCACGTTCCTTTTCATGGACGAAGATGCCGCATTCGCGGCGGCCAAAGCCGGTGAAGCCGACGTCGTATCGGTACCGGCATCCTTCGCGACTCAAGAGGTACCCGGGATGCGACTCGCTGCGGTGCCGAGCATCGATAACCGCGGCATCATGTTCCCGTTCGTGCCCGATGAGGACAAGACCACCAAGGACGGCTACTCCATCGGCAACGATGTCACCGCCGATATCGCGATCCGCCGGGCGATCAACATCGCGGTCGACCGTGATGCACTCGTCGAAGGAGTGCTCGAGGGCTTCGGCTCTCCCGCCTACTCGGTGTCCGATAACATGCCCTGGTGGAACCCGGAGGTCGTGTTCGAAGACGGAGACATCGAGACCGCCAAAGAGCTGCTTGCCGCTGCCGGCTGGAAGGACGAGAGCGGCGACGGCATCCTCGAGAAGAACGGCCTGGAGGCCCGATTCACGCTCGTCTACCCGGCAAGCGACCTCATTCGCCAGTCGCTCGCGCTTGCGACATCCGACCAGGTCAGGGCTATCGGCATCGAGATGGTTCCTGAGGGCAAGAGCTGGGACGACATCCAGACGCTGATGCACTCGAACGCCGTGCTGTTCGGCTGGGGTAGCCACGATCCGCTCGAGATGTACAACCTCTACAGCAGCATGTACGCGGGAGTCGACTGGTGGAACACCGGCTTCTACGCGAACCCGCAGGTCGATGAGTACATGAACGAGGCGCTCGCCACCACAGACGACGAAGCGGCCAACGAACTCTGGAAGAAGGCGCAGTGGGACGGGACGACGGGCTTCTCGGCCAAGGGCGATGCGCCGTGGGCCTGGCTGGTCAACCTTGACCACTGCTACTTCATCGCCGAGGGTCTCGACACCGGCACACAGAGGATTCAGCCTCACGGCCACGGTTGGCCGATCACCGCCAACATTACCGACTGGCGCTGGAAGTAGTCCGCGTGGGGAAGTTCGCAAACCGCTTCGTGCGGAAGAGCATCAGGCTCGCCGCACTCCTCGTGGCGCTCTGCGCGCTCTCGTTCTGGCTCGTGAGCATCTCGCCGATCGATCCGGTGCAGGCGTACGTCGGAGCGGACGCCATGCTTGTGAGTCCGGATCAGCGGGCGAGAATCGCGGAGTACTGGGGGCTAAACGAGCCTCCCGTGGAACGCTTCGCGCGCTGGTTCTCTGCGATCGCGCAGGGCGACCTTGGCACCTCGATGATCTATCGTCAGCCGGTCGCCGACGTCATCGCGGAGCGCTTCGCCGCCTCGCTCGCGCTCATGGGTGTGGCGTGGACGCTCTCCGGGATGTTCGGTTTCGCACTCGGCGTGCTGGCCGGTTACCGGCGCGGCACGTGGATCGACCGGGCGGTGAAGTGGTACAGCCTGACCCTCGCTTCCACTCCCACGTTCTGGCTCGGACTGTTGCTGCTCATCGTCTTCTCGGTCTGGCTCGGCCTCTTCCCTGTGGGACTCGAAACGCCCGCCGGTGTGCTTGCCGAGGACGTGACCTGGGCCGAACGCGTGCATCACCTCATCCTGCCCGCGTTGACCCTGAGCATCCTCGGCGTGGCCAGCATCGCCTTGCACACTCGCCAGAAACTTATCGACGTGCTCGAAAGCGACTACGTCCTGTTCGCCCGGGCCCGGGGTGAGTCGGAGTGGGACATCTTGCGCAGGCACGGTCTTCGCAACATCGCACTGCCTGCGGTCACGCTCCAGTTCGCGAGCTTCAGTGAGTTGTTCGGCGGGGCCGTCCTTGCCGAACAGGTGTTCTCCTACCCCGGGCTGGGCAGAGCGACCGTGCAAGCAGGCCTCCGCGGCGACGTGCCGCTCCTGCTCGGCGCCGTCATCTTCAGCGCGCTGTTCGTGTTCGCCGGAAACCTCATCGCAGACCTCCTCTATCGCGTGATCGATCCGAGGATCCGAGTGGGGAGAGTCACATGAACGAGACCGACGCCCTGACGCTACCGCGTCCACGCGCCACAATGGTCCCGGGCCTGAATCGCCGTCGGCTCACCCTGCTGGTGATCGCCGTCTCGATGTTCGTCCTCGCGGGTATCGTCGTGGGGGGACAACTCATCGCCGACATACGGATCGACACCCACCTGGAGCTGCGCAATCAGGCTCCATCGATCCAGCATCCGTTCGGAACGGACTGGCTCGGTCGGGATATGCTCACTCGTACGTTACGCGGACTCACGACGAGCCTCGTCGTCGGCGTGCTAGCCGCCTCGTTGAGCGCGCTTATCGCGCTCGCTCTCGGTGCGGCCGCAGCAACCCTCGGCGACGCAGCGGACACAGCGATCTCGTGGCTCGTCGACCTGTTCATGAGCGTGCCGCATCTCGTCGCGCTCATTCTGATATCGTTCGCCGCAGGCGGAGGCGCTAAAGGGGTGGTCATCGGCGTGGTCCTTACGCACTGGCCGAGCCTCACGCGTGTCGTTCGCGCGGAGATCATGTCGCTGCGGAGTTCAGAGTTCGTCCAGGCCTCACGACGCCTCGGACGCTCCCGGTCTTGGGTGGCCAGGCGGCACCTGTTGCCTCACGTGATTCCACAGTTCATCGTGGGTCTCATCCTGCTGTTCCCCCATGCGATTCTGCACGAGGCCGCAGTCACGTTCCTCGGGTTCGGGCTTCCCCCGCACAAACCCTCGATCGGCATCATCCTTTCCGAGGCGATGATGCACCTCTCCGCCGGTCGCTGGTGGCTCACTCTCCTTCCGGGGCTCGCACTCCTCGTGATCGTCCGAACCTTCGACATCCTCGGAGACAACATACGCGCCCTCATCGACCCTAGGACCGCACATGAGTAGCGTCTGCGGACAGGTGTGTCCAGCATCGAGCCGTGCCGGGGCCTGGAAGTCGACACCCCTGCTTCAGGTGGCCGAGCTGTCGGTATCGTTCGTCCAGTACACTACAGGACTGCACCAGCGCGCCCTCACCGTGATCACCGGTCTCGATGTCGATGTCAGACCCGGCGAGGTGCTTGCCGTAGTGGGAGCGAGCGGTTCGGGCAAGAGTCTCCTCGCACATGCGATTCTCGGCATACTGCCTCGCAACGCCCGCGTGGGCGGGACGATGCGGTTCGCAGGAGAGGATCTCACACCCGAGCGCCACGCAGCCCTACGGGGTCGGGAAATCGCGCTCGTGCCCCAGTCGGTCACCTACCTCGACCCGCTCATGCGCGTCGGCACACAGGTGCGGTCGGGTGTTCCCGACCGCAACGGGGTCGTGATGCAGCGCGCGGTGTTCAGCCGCTACCACCTGTCCGAGGAGGTCGAGCGCCTTTTCCCGTTCCAGCTTTCGGGCGGGATGACGCGACGCGTCCTCATAGCGACGGCGGTGCTCGCCGGAGCCTCGCTCGTGATCGCGGACGAGCCCACACCAGGTCTGCATCCCGAGGTGCTCGACGAAGCCCTCAGGCACCTGCGCGAACTCGCCGACGATGGCAAGGCCGTCATGCTCATCACCCACGACATCGAGTCCGCACTCGGAATCGCCGACCGCATCGCCGTCTTCTACGCGGGCACGACCGTGGAGGTGGCTCCGGTCGCGGATTTCCGCGGAGACGGAGCGTCGCTGCGACACCCCTACACCCGGGCGCTCTGGCACGCACTACCGGGGAATGGGTTCCAGCCCGTCCATGGTTCCCAGCCGCCCTCCGACGAGCTGCCCGAAGGGTGTCTGTTCCAGCCGAGATGCGATCGTGCGACCAGCGAGTGCAGCGCGTCGCGGCCACCAGCAGAGAATCTTCGCGGAGGGATGGTGAGGTGCATCCATGCGACTTGAGGCGCACGGCGTGGGATTCCGCTACGAGGATGGCCCCTGGGTGCTGCGCGAACAGCACCTGGCGCTCGCCGAAGGCGAGGTCGTGGGCTTGACCGGGCCGAGTGGCCGGGGAAAAACGACATTCGCGCGCCTGCTCGCCGGTTACGAAAGCCCGCTGGAGGGCCATATCAGCTTTGACGGCTCGGCCCTGCCGAGGAGGGGCTACTGTCCGGTGCAGCTCGTCTTCCAGCATCCCGAGAGGGCTGTGAACCCGCGATGGCGAATGCGCGATACGCTAGCCGAGGGCTGGGAGGTCGACGGGGGCCTTATGGACGCTCTCGGCATAGAGCGGAGCTGGCTCGACCGCTATCCCAACGAACTCTCCGGTGGCGAGTTGCAGAGGTTCTGCACCGCGCGGGCGCTCTCGC
>CAMTXY010000039.1:0-2562 GCA_947085795.1 uncultured Actinomycetes bacterium
AAGCGACTCAACGCGACGGCTGGTACGCGAACACCCCACTGAGGGAAGTCGCGCTCCAGCAGGGCCAAGATGAACTGACTGCGCCACGTGAAGCTGTCCGCCTCCCTCGCAGCAAGATAGGACCGGGGAAGGCCGCCACGGCGCCAGAGGTCGTCGATGGCGTCACCGCCGACCTCATCTAGCGAAAAGCCCCCTATCGTGATGCGCTCGACCCGACCGGCAAGACTCTCCGAGGTCTGCCGCAGGAGATCACCGGAGGCGCTGCCAAGGATCAGGAATCGCACAGCGGCTGTCTCCCGATCCGCGAGGACCCGCAACACGGGGAAGAGATCGGGACGACGCTGTACCTCATCGATGACAACAAGGCCTGTGAGCGGCGACAGCGCGGTCATCGGCTCGTCAAGACGAGCCAGGCTCGCAGGATCCTCAAGGTCGAAGTAGTTGACCGAATCCGCACTCAGAAGCTGCCGGGCCAGTGTCGTCTTGCCGCACTGCCTCGGCCCAGACAACACGACCACTGGGCTGCGCTCCAGCGCGCTCTTCATAGCAGAGAGGATCCGGTCGCGAGCGATCATGGATGACATATACCATGAAAAACCTGCAGTTAGCAACTGATGTTCATGGTGTTATCAATCAACCGTGTTGGAATCTCAAGCGGAATCTCAGGCGTTTCGCGAAGAATCGAGGCTAAAGGGCTTCGTCTACTCTTCCTTGAACCCGACTCCGATGTGCGAGAAGTCGCAGAACGGCTTGGCGCTCGAGGCGCCGCAACGGCAGAGCAAGCAAGACTCGCCCGCATCCAGACGTTCGGTCTCGCGCCACGCCACGGAGTCGCCGCGCTCATCGGTCACGATCTGGGCGCGCACGAGCGGTACGCTGCCGGTCACCGAGTACGGACCGTTCTCGGTGACCCCGATGCGCATCCCCTCGGCCGGAGTCGCGCCCCGCGCAACCGGTACCTCGTGCTCGTGGCTCACGTGAAGGCCTCCGTTCATCGGGAGCAGACACTCGACGGACCGCCACTACCGTAGAACGGGGATGCCCCGGCCTACGAGGAACTCCTTGATCTGGGCCACCGAGAAAGTCCGGAAGTGAAAGACTGAGGCCGCGAGCAGTGCGCTCGCCTTGCCCTCGACCACGCCCTCGTAGAAGTGCTCGAGCGTGCCCGCGCCGCCGGAGGCGATCACCGGAAGCGAGACCGACTCGGCGATCGCACGCGTGAACGGGAGGTCGTACCCGGCAAGCGTGCCGTCGCCATCCATGCTGGTGGGCAGGATCTCACCAGCTCCCAGCTCCTCGCATCGGCGCGCCCACTCCACGCAGTCCAGTCCGGTGGGCTTCTGCCCGCCACTCACCACGACCTCGAATCCCGAGGGCATCCGAGCATTGCGACGCCCATCGATAGCCACGATCACGCGGTCACGACCGAACTCCTCGGCGGCCTCTCGCACGAAATCCGGGCGTGCGACCGCGGCGCTGTTCATCGAGACCTTCGCGACTCCGACCGAGAAGAGCGCGTCGATGTCGGCGATCTCGTCTATGCCGCCGCCCACGGTAAGCGGAACGTCGCCGAGCGTCTGCGCAACCGGCTGCGCCCACTCCAAGCGCGTCTTGCGGCCCTCGACGGTAGCGGCGATATCGAGCATGGCGACCTCGTCGGCACCGGCTTCACGATAGAACGCGGCGTTCTCAACAGGGTCACCGGCGTCGCGCAGATCCACGAATTGCACGCCTTTGACGACGCGCCCGTCCTTCATGTCCAGACACGGGATGATCTTGACTGGTTCCACGCGCGACCCCTCTCGTCCGGGCACCGGTACGACCCGAAAGCTAAGTGGCCGATTGCTACTTGACGATCACGATGAAGCCGAGTTCGATTGCGGAGCCAGTGTCCCGGATGGTGATGGTTCCCGTCACGGTCCCCTTCTTCACGGTGAACATCGCCGACGCGCCTTCGTTGTCGGGCACCTGCACCTCGCTGTCGATAGTCCAACCCTCGGCGACCAGTTCGGCCTTGTACCAGTCGAACACATCGGTGAAAGCGTCATCGGAGATCAGGTTCACGTAGAAGTCCGTGCTCTCGCCCGAAGCGATCTTCGAAGACGACTCCACCCTCGTTTCATCGTAGACGGGGAAATCCGACGGGAACCCCTCCGGTAGCGTATCGGTGCCACCATCTATGGTCACGGCGCCGTCACCGGTCTCG
Organism: uncultured Actinomycetes bacterium; assembly: GCA_947085795.1. GTDB lineage: Bacteria > Actinomycetota > Coriobacteriia > Anaerosomatales > UBA912 > CAMTXY01. The sequence continues at coordinate 2,207 of CAMTXY010000039.1, forward strand.
ACCGTTACGCTGTCGCCGTCGACCTTGACGTCGCCGCCGATGACGCCGCCTGCGACCTCCTCGGCTATCTTCTCAACCGGAGCCTGACAACCCACGACTCCCAACACCAACATGATCGACAGAACGCCGACAAGTGCTCGCCTCATGATTGAGACCTCCTTCTTGCGCACGATTCAGGCTTCCGATGACATACTCCTCTCAAATTGGACGTCTTGTCCATCTGTCCCGCAGCGGAACCCACACCCCTCGAGCCGCTCGAACAGCACGCCCGTGCGCGTGAGGAACTCCTGCGGATCGAAGCAGCGCTCCATCGTCGCGAAGTCGAGCGGAAAGTCGTGCATCGAGTCCTCGAGGTA
>CAMTXY010000040.1:0-4869 GCA_947085795.1 uncultured Actinomycetes bacterium
ACGGCGCGCTCGACTACCGGAGCGCGCTCATAGCGCCGTACAAGGGTGCCGAGTTGTGTATCAAGTGTCATCATGACATCGGACTCTGACACATGTCCCGGTCCATCCGCAAAGAGGCTAACTACCATGAACGATACTCTAGACTTGGCGACACCTTCGGCGCCACGCCGGAACAGGCTCGATATCGGTCTGAATCTCACGGTGTCCTTGCTTGTCGTGGGAATCCTGGCGATCGGCGGCGTATTCGCGTATCAGGTCTACCTCGACCGGCTGAAAGCCGAGGCGGCCAATCCCGCGATGCGAGTGGTCGACTCGATCAGACAGCAGGTCCGCGAGTCGCCGAACGACTCGATTCTCCGGGTCAGGCTCGGCGAAGCGTTCGGCGCCGCAGGCAAGTTCGACGAGGCGATCGAGCAGTTCAACGCCGCCCTGAAGATCGAGCCGGAACACGTGGGGGCCTATCTGAACCTCGGCGTGGTGGCGATGCTGAAGGACAACCCAGCGGCCGCGATCGGTTATTTCGAGCGGGTGGTGGAGATCACCGAGAAGGCGGAGTTCCGCAGGGTCGACGAGCGCCGCGAACGCGCCTTTTACAACCTGGGGGTCATCGCGCTTGAGGAGCAGCGTTTCGAAGACGCGGTAGGCTACCTGAAAGAGGCGCTCCGCATCCGCAGGAGCATGGCGGACACCTACTACCAGCTGGCGCGCGCCTACCAGGGCCTCGAAAACCCTGAAGGCGCCATCGATAACCTCGAGATCGCGCTTACCTTCGACCCTGGTTTCGCCGAGGCGCACTACTTCATGGGTCAGCTCTACATGGAAGTCGACGACCCGATCAACGCGTCGGTCCACTTCTATCGAGCGGCTGAACTCGCGCCCGACGCGGAGCCCCCGCAGGAGGCGCTCGCCTCGCTGGGCTCCGCGAGCGAGTGGGCCGCGCGCGCGCGCATCGCGCTTGCGGCGAAGGACATCGACGAGGCGGTCAAGCAGGTGCTCGTGGCCCGCAACCTCGGCCCGGGCGACGCGGACTTCGCCGAGTTGCACGGAGACATCCTGCTTGCGAAAGGCGACAAGGCCGCCGCGCGCAAAGTGTACGCGGAGGCGCTGAAGCTTGACCCCGGCAACACCGCGCTACAAAAGAAGATCGATCGGATCGGCGATTAGAACCGCACGATGAAACTCCGGGAACACCGGCGCCGCCGGCCGTTCTTCAGTCCCCAGGAGGTCGCGTTGACGAGGAAACAGAAGCGAAAGATCGTCCTCATCGTGATACTGGCGGTGCTCATCGCGCTATTGGCGGCGTATTACTTCTACTACCGTGCCACTCAGCGACTGACCTTCGATATCTCGACCGTGGGCGGCGACTTCATCAATCCGCCGCAGTATCTGTACTCGTTTAGCGGGGGCGACGAGAATCGCCTGCAAAGGCCCATAGGCATTCTGGTCGACGGGCCTTCTGTCTACGTCGTCGACGCCGTCCGCAGCATCATCGACGTCTTCGACGAGAGCGGTGAGCGTTTGCGCAGTTTCGGAGCGACCGAGACGATCGTCCCGCTTTACATAGCCAAGAATCCGGAGGACGGGAACTTGTACGTCTCCGACCGTCGCGCGCGCACGATCCACATCTTCGAGCCTTCCGGCGTCTACATCGGGGAGTTCGACCCCGAACTGCCCGCATCCGAGCTGCCGGATTTCGAAACCATGGGCGTCCAGTGGGCCCCGGTCGCGGTGGAGTTCGGCGACGATGGCACGATGTATGTCACGGAGATCCTCAAGGGGCACCGCCTCTTGATCTTCGATCCGGACGGGGTGTTCAAGCGTTCGATCGGAACGGTAGGGATGGTGGCCGTCGCGGAAGAGGCGCCCGAGGTGTTCCAATTTCCCAACGGTCTGGCCTTTCACGACGATCAGATCTACGTCGCGGACAGCAACAACGGCCGCGTCCAGGTTTTCGAAAAGGACGGCACGTTCGATCGTATCGTGGTGACCCGGGGTCTGCCGCGCGGAATCGACTTCCTGCAGCCGTTCTCCGCCGACGAGACCGGTACGGCTGGCCGCTACGTCGTCGTCGACACCCTCGCGCACGACGCGACGATCTGGTCGACCAGAGACGAGAATATCCTGAACTTCGGTTCGCAGGGAATCCTCGAGGGGCAGTTCAGCTACCCGACCAGCGTGTCGGTCATGGAGCGCAACAACAAGATATTCATCACGGACACCGCCAACGGGCGCGTGCAGGTCTGGGGCTGGCCGGGCGAGATCGGCCCGCCGCTCCCGCCGCTCCCGCCGTATTGGCGCTGGTGCCTTACCCCGTTGCTCCTCCTGCCCCTGCTGCTGTTGCTGCGTAAGAAGCGCTTCTTCGCCACGCGGGAGTTCGTCGAGACCATGCTTGAGTTCGAGGACGTCGGCAAGATGGTGCATCGCAAGCGCAGGTGGTTCGTGTCCGAGGAAGACTACGAAGTCCTCAAGTCGCTCAGTCAGGGTGATGTCGACATGAGTCGACTTCTGCACGCGGTCGAGTTCTCCGAGTCCGACGCCCGGGCGATCATGGAGAAGTTCGAGATCGACTTCGATGCTGCCAAGACTCTGGCCATGGCTCGAAGAGCCCACGTCTTCACGACGGAGGATGAGGAGCTTCGCCGTCTTGCGAAGGCCCTCGAGATCGACGTCGTGAACCGCGTCGAGTATCTGGAGCGCTTCGCGGACTCCAAGGCGGACTCAGGGGATGCGAACGAGCCGCCTGGTCGCGAGTCGGAGTAGTGAAGAATCCACTGAAGAATTCAGGAGAATCAGGCTGAAGAATCTACAGTGGAATCCACTTGACATGTGTCAGATTCGCGGTTAGTCTTGCTGTTGTAACACTTGTTACAAGCGGGCCAGCATGCGTTTCGAGCGCTGGCTCCCAGCGAGAAGGGAACGTCCAACAAACAGCAGGCCACGGGTTGGAGCCGGCACGAAGACCCGCCTGGTACGACCGCCCCTCCCTCACATCTGCTCACTGCGATTTTGGGTAGGGGGCCCGGCCAGGTTCTTTGTCTCACGTCACCGACGCCATCTCCACCCGGTTTCTGCTCTGCGGACCGAGAGGAGGTGGCGTTTCCGTTGTCCGTGCGAGCAGGCGCCATAAGGAATCAGAACAGCGAGTGATGTGAAGGAGGAGAGAGTATGGCTATAACCAGACGACAGTTCGTCACCCGCCTGGGTACGCTTGCGGCCGCCGTCGGCATGAGCCAGGCGCAAGTGTCAAAGATTGTAGAGGCGATCGCGTTCGGTACCGCGCCCAAGACGAACCTGGGCGGAACGCTCGGCAAGCCTCGGGTCGTGTGGATCCACGCAGCCGAATGCACCGGCTGTTCGACCTCGCTACTTAGTGTCTTTGAGAGCACCGGCGGGATCGCGGTCGAGGGCACGAGCGTCACCACAGGCGCCGCAGCCGGACTGGCGGGCATCCTGCCCACCGAGCTGGGCGGCCCAGACTTCACCCTGCACGCGACCGGGTACAACGTCGAGGGCTACGACGACGCGATAAACATCGCAGACGTCGTCGTCGATGTCATCGACCTGCAGTACCACGAGACTGTGATGGGCATGGGCGGCGACCTCGCGGCCCAGTGGCTTCAGGACTTCCGCGTCGGCCCCGGGAACACGCTGCCGTTCGTGCTCGTCGTCGAGGGCTCGCTGCAGAACAGCGCCCTTGGAGGCGCGTGGGGCGACACGAGCAACACAGATGTTCCGTGGTGCTCGATCGGCATGTCCAAGGACTATGGCAGCCCGGGTGGTTTCGAGCACGACCCGGCCAAGGTCGTCAAAGACCTCGCCGCAAAGGCGAACTGTGCGGCGGTCATCCCGATCGGGCAGTGCGCGACGTTTGGCGGGTACCCCGCCTGCAAGCCCCCGATCAGCGCTACGACCGCGGGCTTCGACCCGCGGAAGTCGCAGACGGCCGCTACGGGCGTCTATGAGTACCTCGCGCTCCATGGCGCAGCGGGCTCCGCCGACAAGGTCATCAACGTCCCCGGTTGCCCCACGAACCCATGGTGGTTCACGTTGACGGTCGTCATGTTCCTCGTCGACCTCGTCAACACGAGCCGTCCGCTCGGCGTTCTGACGCCAGAAGGCGCGCCCAATCCGGGCGCCATAGACGGCGACCGCCGTCTCAAGGCCGTTTACGGCACTCCGATCCACGGCCCGTACTGCCGGCGCTATCGCGACTACGTCAAGGGTATCTTCGCGTTGAAGCCAGGCGCGGTCGGCTGCCTGCAAAAGATCGGCTGCAAGGGCCCGGGTACCAACTCGCTTTGCGGGCTGCACGGCTGGAACAACCAGCAGCCGCAGAACCCCGATGGCTGGAACTACGGCGTTCCGACGGTCAACCCGGCCCCCAACGGCCAGAAGACCGGCGGACACTGCCCGACTTCCGGTCATCCCTGCATGGCGTGCACCGAGAAGGGCTATCCCGATGCGTTCGTACCGTTCATCGCACGTTCGTAACCAGGAAGGAGGGAAGAGATAAATGGCTATTGGAGCTCCAATCACCAACCCAGCTGACGGAATTAACGTCATCGAGGTCGACCCGGTTCCGCGCATCGAGGGTCACCTTGGTATCAAGGTCGAGGTATCCGGCGGCCTTGTGACCGAAGCGGATGCCCACGGCAACCTGTTCCGTGGATTCGAGAACTTCCTGGTCGGCCGCGAAGCCAACGACGCCATCACCTTCACGCAGCGTATCTGCGGCGTCTGCCCGGTTCCTCACGGGCTGACCGCTACTTACGCGGCTGATGCGGTCCTCGGCTACAGCCAGGGCCACATCACGTTCGCGGAAAGCGCCGACGGATACGGCGTGCCGGCAAAGGCGGTCCACATCCGCAA
>CAMTXY010000041.1:0-2331 GCA_947085795.1 uncultured Actinomycetes bacterium
GCGGATGAAGCGGGCGTCGCTATCGCCCCACCGCTGCGCTTTGGGCCACGTAAGCCCCTCGGCAAGCCGGGTAAGCAGCGACGGCAGAACCTCGCTGGCGGTGCGACCGACCTCTTCGATGTGCGCGTAGACGTACTCTCCGCTCTCATCGGCCTCGCGAACGAGGCTCGCGACGTCGACGCTCTTGCCGCGCGCGAAACCTTCGGCGGCCTTCGTCGGGTTCCCGTCGGTGTCGTAGGCGGCCTTGACCGCGGGACCGCGCACCTTGAGGCTGCGGTCCTCCTGGCGTCCCGCGAGATCGCGGACGCGCAGCACGAGACGTCGCGGCGCGCCGAACGTCTCGATCGAGGAGTACGCGAGTCCGGCCTCGGTAAGCGCGCGTTCCGCGTCGGTGCGCAGTTGCGTGACAGCGTCGTACAGCGGCGCGGACGGAATCTCCTCTACGCCGATCTCGAACAGCAGCGTCCGGGTCACGACGCCTCACCGCCGTGCGCTACTGCGGCGGGTTCCGCGGCGGCGGCGTTCACGCGCGCCACATACGCCTCGCAGCATGCCTTGGCCAGCGCGCGCACCCGCAGGATGAAACTCACCCGCTCGGTCACGGCGATCGCACCGCGTGCGTCGAGCAGGTTGAACGCGTGAGAGCACTTGAGCACGTAATCGTAGGCGGGCAACACCACGCCGCCCTCGAGCAGCCGGCGGCACTCAGACTCGTAGGTGTCAAAGAGGTGGTAGAGCATCCCGGTGTCGGCGAGCTCGAAGTTGTGCTTGGAGTACTGCCGCTCGTTTTCGAGGAACACGTCGCCGTAGGTGAACACCTGGCCGTCGGGCGCAACGGACCACACGATGTCGTAGACGCTGTCGACGCCCTGGATGTACATGGCGAGACGCTCGATGCCGTAGGTGATCTCGGCGGGCACGGGACGGCAGTCGAAGCCGCCGACCTGCTGGAAGTAGGTGAACTGCGTCACCTCCATGCCGTCGAGCCATACCTCCCACCCCAGACCCCACGCGCCGAGCGTCGGGCTCTCCCAGTCGTCCTCGACGAGACGGACGTCGTGATCCGCAGGCTCGATGCCGATGGCCCGAAGCGAATCGAAGTACTGGTCGAGTACGTCGTCGGGGGAGGGCATCAGGATCACCTGGTACTGGTAGTAGTGCTGGAGCCGGTTGGGGTTCTCGCCGTACCGGCCGTCGGCCGGACGGCGGGAAGGCTGCACGTACGCGGTGCGCCACGGCGTGGGATCGAGCGTGCGCAACGTCGTGGCCGGGTGGAACGTGCCTGCGCCGACCTCGCTGTCGTAGGGCTGGAGCACGACGCAGCCGCGGTCGGCCCAGAAGCGCGAGAGCGCCAGGATGATGTCTTGGAACGTCGCATCGGGCATGAAGTGGCGCCCTCCCAGGTAGCCGCCGGAAACGGGCCGGTATCGTCGGCCGAAGTGCGAACGATGCTATCGGAGCCGTGACGGAGGGTCAACGCGAACGCGCGCGCCCGACCTTCTCGGCGAGCAGCGCCTCGAAGACGCCCCGTCCGTCCGGCGCTACGGCATCGACGGGCACGAGCAGGAACGACACGACATCCGTGTAAAGCAGGTAGTGTTTCGCGCGCAGTCGCCAACGCCGGATCCGCGACCACGGAATCGTGCCGGATCCCAGATCGCTTTCGTGCGAGATCCCCTCGGATGTGAAGACGTAGCGCACCGGCACGTACACGTCGTTGTGCGCGGGCGAGCCGCTGGCCCAGTTGACGTAGAACCAGACGAACAGCACGACTCCGGCAAGACCCGTCAGCAGCACAAGCGAGTGCGTGTCGAACCCCGCCGCAAGCGCCCCGAATCCGAAGAACGCCATGATCGGCAGCGCGAAGCGCAATTTCGAGATCGAGATGCCGAGCAGCACCGCGCGGTACCCGTCGCGAGTGACGGCGACCGAGACGCTCACGGGGCTCTCAGCAAGAAGCGTATCGCGCTCGTCAGGCGTCACGGAGCATCCCCGCGAAGAAGTCGAGGGCGCGTAGGCGAGCCGAGACGTGGAACGCGACGAAATCGCGCAGCAGGACGAAGCATTCGCGCACCTCGGCGACGCCGAACGGCTCCTCGCGGTGCGCGATGTCGGCCATCGTCGCACCGAGCACCTCGACGAGCAGCCGCCGCCCCTCCCCGGAGAAGCGGACCGCCGCGGAGGCGCCGGTCCCGCACTCAGGACACAGCACACCGCCGTCGGAAAGCGAGAAGAGCCGGCCGCCTGTCGCATTCGCCGCGCAGCACGCGCACGAGTCGAGGTGCGGGCGGTACCCCTGCATCGCCATCATCTTGGCGAGGAACGCGGCGA
>CAMTXY010000042.1:0-9173 GCA_947085795.1 uncultured Actinomycetes bacterium
TATTGAGCAGTGGAGCACGTCGATGCACGCCAAGGCGATGACCGATCCGCTCTACATCCTCAAGCGCGATAAGGCGAACAAGGCCACCGACGGTGCACTCGGCGAGTTCTGCGATTCCTGTCACGGCCCGGTCGCCGTCATGAGCGGGGAGTTTCTCGACTTCGACAAGGCGTCGCCGCAGAGTCGCGAGGGCGTGGGGTGCGACTTCTGTCACCAGGTGACGGGCACGACGAGACCGATAGGGAACACGTCGCAGATCGTACGGGCCGACGGCGTGAAGCGCGCCCAATTCGACGACGCAACCTCCCCCGCGCACGAGACGGCGTACTCGGCGTTCCACGAGAGCGCCGAGTTCTGCGGAGCCTGCCATGACGTCATGCATCCGGCCAACCCGAGCTTTCTCCTCGAAGCGACGTACACCGAGTGGAAGAACGGACCCTATGCTGCCGAGGGCACCGTGTGTCAGGACTGTCATATGACTCCGGGTCCAGGGGTCGTGAAGCCCAATCCCGGGACTGCGGCCGCCGGCGGGCCGCAGCGCCAGCACATCTACCTCATGACGTTCGCTGGCGGTAACGTCGGCCTCGGCGACGCGGTACTTGCCGAGGAACGCTTGAAGGCCGCAACGGAGATCGAAATGCAAGTTCCCGACATCGTCGAATCCGGAACGTCGGCTTCGGTAGACGTCAAGATCACGAACGTCGGCGCTGGACACTACGTCCCGACCGGTCTGACCGATGTTCGCGAGATGTGGCTCGAGGTCACGGCGACGAAGGCGGACGGCACAACGGAGTTGATCGGAGAGCGCCGCTTCGGCACGATCCTGCGCGACGCGAAAGGCAACGCGCCGGTCGAGCTGTGGGAGGCGGTCGCGGTCGAAAGCGACGACCGCATCCCGCCGAGGGAGTCCGTCAGCAACACATACGAGCTCGCCATGGCGACCGATGGCGCCGTGGCGATCGAAGCGGTCCTGTACTACCGCTCCTGTTCAGAGGAGATGGCTGCTGAAGCCGGCGTGGAGATACCCACTACGACGATGGCCAGCGTCACGCAGGTCGTGTATTCGAGCGAAGAGGCACGGGCCGACGCCGTGAGGTCGACAGGCAAGCTCGCGGGTAGTGGCGGCGGAACGCCGAGGTGGGTCCTGATCGTCGGACTCGCCGCCGCCGCAGGCGTGACCGGGCTCCTCGTAGCGCGAAAGCGCGCGACCCGGGGGTGAAAGTGCGTCGCGCTACGGTGTGCCCGGCGTCGTCGGAATCTCGGAGGGCAACTCAAGGTCGGCGGGTTTGACACCGACCTTCATCTCGATCTGAAGCCGTTTGTCGCCGCGGTACAGCGTGATGGTCACGGTGTCACCCACCCGGTGGCGCCGCACCTGCAATATCAGGTCGTCCATCGACCGAATGGCCTCGTCGTCGAGCCCGACGATCACATCTCCGGCGCGGATGCCGGACTTGGCCGCTTCGGTGTCCTTGGTCACCTCGACGACGAAGGCGCCTTCGCCTACCGGTAGGTTCTCAGAGGCGATGAGCGCATCATCGATGCTTCGCCCGACGATGCCGAGAAACGGGTGCTCCGCCGAACCCGACTCGATAAGCTGCTCGACGATTCTCAGCGCGTTGTCGATCGGTATGGCGAAACCGATGCCGTCGTTCGCACCGGATTCGGTGAAGATCGCGGTGTTGATGCCCACGAGTCGACCCTGGCGGTCGACGAGCGCGCCGCCGGAGTTACCGGGGTTGATCGCGGCATCGGTCTGGATGACGTCGACGAGAGGGTACACGCCGCGCTGCTCCGTGAGCGACTGCGTTATCGAGCGCCCGATCGCCGAGACGACGCCGGAGCTCACCGAGTGCGTGAGCCCGAACGGCGAACCGATCGCGACCACCAACTGGCCCACCGCCAGGTCCCCGGAATCGCCGATCTCGATGACGGGCAGCTTGGCGTCGATGCGAACCACGGCGATGTCCGTCTCGGCGTCCGTGCCGACGACGGCGGCGACGTGACGTTCTCGGTCGGTGCCGGTCACGACGATCCTCTCGGCACCTTTGACGACATGCGCGTTCGTCAGGATGAGGGTCGCGCCGTCCTCGGTCTGCCGAAACGCGACACCCGAACCGTTGCCGCGGGCCGGGGTGCGCGGGTGACCCTGGGGCAGTTTCTCGCCCTCATCTTCGACAGCGCCGGTGACATCGATGTTGACGACACTCGGGACGGCCGCTGCCGCGGCTGCGGCCACCGGCTCCTCGGTATCGTCAGAGACCACCGTGATGGTGCCGCCCGTAGGCTTCGGGAGACGGTCGTGTGTCACGAGCCAGGCACCGCCGAACCCTCCCGCCAGACCGCTGAGCGATCCGACGACCAACGCAGAGACGGCCGAGGTCACCACGACGGTCCCGATGGTGACGGTTCGGGGTGGAGGAGGCGGTGGCGGCGGGGAAAAGACAGCCGGTTCTCTCGGCGGGACGGGCCGCTGTTGGTGGTACTCATGCTCGTTCATGTGTTCACCTCAAGTCGTCAGACGCGCTCACGGAAGCGCTTCATCATCTTACGCCTGTCCGGCGTTTGTCGTGGTCGGCTGTGGGAAAATGCACAAAAGCACCATACCGCTGACGAAAGGCGACCATGTCCGGTTCGCGCCCCGAAGACACGTGTGCCGCCTCTGCCGACCCGCAGAACGCACCCATCACCCCCGTGGCTGTTCCTGGCCGGAATCGGTCCGTCTGTGTTCCAGACACTCAACACCGCCGCGATTCTTCGCGCGACGCGGCACGCCGGTTGAGTGGTGGCGCGGCCTCGCGTAGACTGCCAGCAGCAGGGGACGGAAGAGGAGCCGATGGACGAACACGTGACCGGGTCCGGGCAGGTCGTCGCGAGCGAGTGCGTACAGGAGGCGCCTCCCGAAGCTGAGCCGGAGTCCGCCGCTGAGTCCGAGGCCGCGATCGAACCCGCTCCACCCGCCCGGATTCCCTGGTGGCCGGCAGCGGGGTACGGATCCGTCTGGGCAGCGCTGACCGCCGCGACCGTGTGGTCGCTGACGCGCATCGCGGACGCGCCGTCCGTTCAGCAGGAAGCGTACCCGCTGATCCTCGCGGGCGGTTTAGTGCTGACGCTGCTCGGCCCGGTGCTCGGAACCGTTGTGTGGGCCGTCGTGTGGAGCGACGCACCGCGAACAGAGCGTGGAGGGTTGCTCACGACATCGTTCGTGCGCGCCTCGGCGGTCACGCTCGGCGGCGTAGCGACGTGGTGGGCGTCGCTCGTGCTGATCGATGCCTGGCGACTCGGTCGTCTGTAGACGATGAGCGAGGAGATGACGGTGTCAGGGAGCGAAGAGGCGGGCGGAAGGTGGGGCCGTGACACGCTCACGGTCGTGGTGCTCAAAGGCGGCCGCTCGGCCGAGCGGGAGGTCTCGCTCAACACGGGGGCGCAGGTCGCAGCGGGGTTGACCGCCTCAGGTCACATGGTCATCGAGGTCGATGCGGCGGATCCGGGGTTCATCGGTGCGATCACCGCGGCGCGCCCCGACGTCGTGTTCATCTGCCTGCACGGCAGGTTCGGGGAGGATGGGACCGTGCAGGGTCTGCTCGAGCTGCTCGACACCCCCTATGTCGGATCAGGCGTGCTCGCGAGCGCTCTTGCCATGGACAAAGTGATGTCGAAGCACGTGTTCGCGCAGGCCGGGATTCCCTCGCCCGCGTATGTCGCCCTTCGCCGAGGAGAACCCTTCGATGCAGCCGCCATCACGGCCGCGCTCGGTCCCAAGACGGTCGTCAAGCCCGCAAACGAGGGCTCGGCCATCGGTGTGACCATCTCGCACGAGCCCGGCGAGCTTCTCCCCGCGATCGACGAGGCGCTCCGCTTCGACGACCTCGTGCTCGTTGAGCGCTTCGTCCCCGGCGTCGAGGTGACCGTCGGTGTGCTCGGCAATGACGACCCCGTCGCCCTGCCGACGCTGGAGATCGTCCCCGAGCACGAGTTCTACGATTACGAATCGAAGTACGTCCCAGGCATGAGCAAGCATATCATCCCTGCCCGGGTAAGCGAGCAGGCCAGGGCGGAGTGTCAGCGACTCGCCGTCGAGGTTCACCGCCTGCTCGGCTGTCGCGGGATGTCGCGCGCCGACACCATCGTGGCCGAGGACGACCGGGTGTACCTGCTCGAGACGAACACGATACCGGGGATGACCTCGACGAGCTTGCTTCCTGATGCTGCTCGTGCGGCCGGAATCGAGTTCCCGCAGCTCTGTGAGCGGCTGGTCGAGCTGGCGCTGGAACCGAAGCGGAGCTAGTGCTCGCCGCCCATCGGGGCCGGCAGGACTACGACGAACCGTGCTCCGCCTGCGCGGTCCCCGCGCTCGACGTGCACGCCGCCGCCGTGCGCCTCGACGATCGCCCGCACGATGTAGAGCCCCAGGCCGACGCCGGGTCTGCGCGCTCCGTCCGAAGGCAGCCGCGTGAACCGCTCGAAGATCACGTCGCGGTCCTCGTCGACGACACCGGGCCCCTCGTCTTCGACAGCCACGACCACTGCTCCGTCTGCACACGCGATCGAGACGGTCACGAGGGTATCGGCCGGGGCGTACTTCTGCGCGTTGCTCACGAGGTTGACGAGCACCTGGCGCAGTCGGCGCTCCTCGCCGAGCACGGTCGCTGCGGGAGGTGCGTCGCACGTGATGATGTGACGCGACGTGTGCGAAAGCGACGAACAGACGTCGCACGCCAGCCCGGACAGGTCCACAGGCACCATCTCCGCAGGCGCGAACATCTCCTCAGCCCTGGTCGCGGAGAGGAGGTCTTCGAGCAGGTCTTGCATGCGGAGCGCTGAGCGCTTCGCGGATTCGATCGCCCTGGCGCGTCCCATAGGGTCGGGGTTTCTCCCGAGCGTGTCGAGATACCCGGTGATGACGGTCAGTGGGGCGCGCAGGTCGTGAGAGACGAGGGACACGATCTCCGTGCGCAGGGAGTCGACGCGGAGCTCTTCGGTCACGTCGTGCGTGCCGAGCAGCCTCATTCCGCCGAGCGAGCCGTGTGCTGCCGACGTTATCTTGAGCCAGCGCTGCGAGCGGCCGGGCGTCGAAAGGCCCACGATGAGGGCCGAGTTTCCGGCGCGCGACAGGATATTCTCGGCGGTCAACGGGCGCTCGCGCTCGTCGACGAACGTGGCATGGGCGACGGCTTCTGTGAACGGTATGTCGAGGAGCCGGTCCGTACGAAGCGCCAGATGTGCGATGGCGCTCGGGTTGATGAGTTGGATGCGGGCGTCGTGAAGCAGGATCTTGCCTTCGAGCGACTGATTGAAGACCGCTTCGAGCGAGGCCCTCGCTTCGATGGCTTCCCGCATGGCCGACCCGACCCGTTCCCCGTGCTCCTCGAAGCGCTCGAGCATGGAGTTGAACGATTCGGTGAGCGCGCGGAACTCGGAGGGCAGATTCGGGTCGACCGGCACGTACGCCAGGGGGCGCTCTTCCACCGCGGCGTCGGCCTGCGCGCGCATGTGTTCCGAGAGCGTGTCGATCGGCGAACCGATGGCCCGGGCCAACAGCAGACCGACGAGCATGCTGACCGACACGGCGACGATCAGGGCGACCACGAGCATGCCCCCGGGACTCGCCGCGAACGGACCAGCGCCGTAGGGGGCATCGACGAAGACGGCGCCAGCGAATCCGCCGTCGATTCCGGGTAGGTCGACGCGCAAGAGGAAGCCTTCGGGACCCGGACGTACCCCCGTCCTGTCGAAAGCCCGGTTGTGGATCGGAGTCATCCCGGGTTCGGGCGCACTGCCCGGCGGCACGATCTCGACATGTCCGAAGGCATCCAGGTCGTCGAAGAAGATGGGCGCCGCGAGAGCGAGCACCCCGACGGGTCGCGCGGTAGAAGACTCGACGATCGGCTGGAGGCCAACCGCAGCGACACGGCCGTCAAGCCAGGCGAGGCCCGACGCGGTGGCCTGAGGCCCTTCGAGGTTCGCGAAGGTGCGGGCGAGATCCTCGATCGCTTCTGGATCGCCTGAGGCGGCTGCCACGCTCCCGTCCGCATCGATCACGACCAGGGCGAGCGCGCCGGTGCGTCTCACGATGTCGATAAAGTGCGCCGGAAGCGCGAAGTCGGATTCCGGCGACATGTCATCAAGACCGTACATGCGAGCCGAGTCGGCCAAAACGACGAGCGCCGCATCGAGACGCGATACCTCGCCGTCGAGATGGTCTGCCAGTACGACGAGTATGGGCTCCGCGTCCTCCGTTGCCCGCGCGGGGCGTGAGAGTGTGCTCGTGACATGGTACGCGGCGATGCCGATGAGCAGGACCGAGAGCACCGCGAGCAACACGGCGAGCGTCAACCGGGAACTCAGGTTCCCGGGCAGCATCCGCGCCATGAGTGGGGCCGTGTCCGGCCGGGTTGCCACGAGAGCGTCCCCTCCATGCGACGATTCGATGGTCTCCTGACCTGATTGTACGCCACCGGCCGCCACCGACTCGGCGGCGCCCCCTTGACGCGCTCCCTCAGAGGGGTGTAGCATTGTCACCACAGGAGACTTAGTATACACAAAGACTGAAAGTTCCCAGGAGGTATGCGTAATGCTTCGAGACGACAATCGTGATCAGAGCCACGGCGATCGCAACGGTTCCGGTATTCATCCCGACGACGCATGCTTCACGCTCGACAAGCTGCGTGCCGGGGAGCACGTCGAGGTCGTGTCGGTCGACGATGATCACGCACGCGTGCAGGCGTTGCGCTTCGGCGTGTGTCGGGGTGCGCGCATCTCCTGCGTGACGAAGATCCCGGCGGGTCCGGTCGTGGTGCGCCATGGGCGCCAGGAGATCGCGGTCGGCCGCAACCTCGCGTGCCGCATCAACGTCAAGCGCTGCTCCGAGTGTGGCGAACGGGTGAACTAGCCATGGCCCACCGCCACGCCCCGAACTCGCTCATCACTCGCGCAGGCACCGAGATCGTGGTGCTCGTCGGCAACCCGAACGTGGGGAAATCCGTCGTGTTCAACGCCCTGACCGGGGCGTACGTCGATGTCTCGAACTACCCCGGCACGACCGTCGAGCTCACGCGCGGGGCGATCGAGAACCGTGACCTGGTCGACACGCCGGGCGTCTACGGCGTGTCGAGCTTCAACGACGAGGAGCGTGTGGCGCGCGACATCATCATGGACGCCGACATCGTCATCAACATCGTCGACGCCGTGCACCCCGAGCGCGACCTGTTCCTCACGCTGCAACTGCTCGATATGGGCAAGCGAATGGTCGTGGCGCTCAACATGGCCGATGAGGCTCGCTCGCGTGGTGTCGGCATCGATCGGGATCTGCTCGAGGATCTCCTCGGCGTGCCGGTGATCGAGACCGTGGCGGTCAAGGGCGCCGGCATCGCGGACCTTGTATCCGCTATCGAACGGGCTCGCGCCGGGCACGCCGATCCGGCCATCGAAAGGGAGATCGTGCTAATGGCCTCGCGTGTCGGGACGCGCGCCGAGGCGTTGCTCGTGCTCGAGGGCGACGAGGTCGTCGCCGAGCGACACGGTGTCGATCCCGGAACACTGCGCGACGAGCTCTACCTGCGACGGCGCGAGCGGGTCAACGACATCGTCGGCCATGTGCTCACCGAGACCAGCGACGGGTTGTCGCCGTCCGCCCGTCTGTCGCGCGCCATGATGCATCCGGCGACCGGTCTGCCGATGCTCGGCCTGCTGCTTTGGGGGATGTACAAGATCCTCGGCGAGTGGGTCGCCGGCGGCGTAGTGGGCATCCTCGAAGAGGATCTGATGATCGGGCGCTTCGAACCGCTCGTGCGCGGCGCGGTCGGCTCACTGCTCGCCGAAGGCTCGGCCCTCTACACCATCCTCGCCGGTGAGTTCGGCGTGCTCACGATGACCCCGACGTACCTGATCGGCGTCATCTTCCCGCTCGTGACAGGGTTCTACCTGCTGCTCGCCCTGCTCGAGGACTCCGGATACCTGCCGAGGATCGCCGCTTTGGCTGATCGGGGACTCTCGGGAATGGGGCTCAACGGCCGCGCCGTCATCCCGCTCATCTTGGGACTCGGATGCGTCACGATGGGGACGCTCACCACGCGGATCCTCGGCTCCAAGCGAGAGCGCTTCATCGCCACGGCGCTAATGGCGATCGCGGTGCCGTGCTCGGCGCAGATAGCGGTCATCGCCGCGCTTATGGCCGGTGTCGGACCCGTCTACGCGGCCGGGTATTTCGCGGCGTTGCTCACGATCTTCGTCGGTGTGGGCACGGTGCTCGCGCGTCTGACCCCCGGTGTCACGACCGACCTGCTCATCGACATCCCGTCATTGCGGATCCCGCGCGTCGATAACGTGCTGCGCAAGACCGTCACCAAGGTCTGGCACTTCATGAAGGAGGTCACGCTGTTCTTCGTGGTCGGCGCGCTCGGAATTTCGGTGCTCGACGTGACCGGCGCGCTGATGTGGATCCAAGGCGCGCTCGTACCACTCACGGTCGGATGGCTCGGCCTACCTGCCGAGGCGGCCACCGCGTTCGTGATGGGCTTCGTGCGCCGCGACTTCGGAGCGGCGGGTTTCTTCTCGATGGACCTCTCGGCGGCGCAGCTGCTAGTCTCGATGGTCACCATCACGTTGTTCGTGCCCTGCATCGCGAGCGCCATGGTGATCGTCAAGGAGCGCGGTTGGGGCTACATGGCGGGCCTGTTCGCGGGTGCGGTGGGCCTGGCGTTCCTCGTCGGCGGGCTGCTCGCCCGGATGATCGGGGTGGTGTAGGTGGACTCGACCACAGAATGTCCCGCGTGCGGGATGCCGTCACCGTCGACTGAGGTGCGCTGCCCGCGCTGCAACGCGCTCAAGCTCACGGGCTGCAGCGGCGCATGCACGATGTGTAAGAACCCGCACAAGAGCGGCGCGTCCAGCGCGCCATCGACAGGTGGAGCGCGACGGGGGTAGAGGCGCCGGCCCCTGGGGCCGAATCGACGCGACGCCGCGGCCAAGCGAGCGTTGGCGCACCATTCGCTTGGCGTACTCGTGTATCGACACGATTGCGCGACTCCTCGGGCGGCTGTACGATTGGCGCGCGCGGAAGCGCTCGTTCAGGCAAGCGTCGAAAGGAATTCAAGCGATGTCCGACTCAGCACAGTCACAACGGCAGATCGTGGCGCTCCTCGTGGTCGCCGCCGTGCTCGCCGCCGCGATCA
>CAMTXY010000043.1:0-2436 GCA_947085795.1 uncultured Actinomycetes bacterium
CCGAAGCGCTCGCCGAGTTGCGCAAAGCCGGCTTCGAGCTCAACACCATCCAGCGCGAGTTCTCGAGTGAACCCGACGGCGCCGTCATCGGGCAGACCCCGGTCGCAGACACCCAGGCGCCTGCAGGCGCACTCGTGACGATTGTCGTGAGCAAGGGCACCGAGCTGCGCAAGATTCCGTCGGTCGCGGGCAAGTCGCGGGGCGACGCAAGCACCCAACTCGAGGCCGAGGGCTTCAAGGTCAAAGTCGTAGAGGAGTTCAGCGACACCGTTGAGCGAGGCGTGGTCATCAGCCAGTCGCCCGACGGCAATGCGTCGCTCGAAGTGGGCGGCGAGGTCACCATCCGCGTGTCGAAAGGCAAAGACCTCGTGAAGGTCCCCCGCGTCATCGGCATGACCGAGGATCAGGCGATCACGGCGCTCAAGGACGCCGGCTTCGACGTGCTTATCGAGGAGCAGGTCAGTCCCGATGACGGTATCGTCATCACTCAGGATCCCATCCCGGGCTTCAGCGCTGAGCGGGGGTCGCGCGTGATCATCTACGTGGGTGTCACGCCCGGTCCGTAGGGCGCCCCGGCCGACCGTCGCGCGTAACGCCTCCGCGTCACTCCGAGACGAGACGCTTGAGCACGTCGATGAAGCGCTCCCGGTCCTCTTCCTCGAAGGTCGACGGGCCACGCGTACGCCCGCCTGAACGCCGGTGACGCTGCTCGACATGGCGGAACTCGAGCTCCAGATCGATCGTCGCCGGGTCGAACCTCCTGCCGCGCGGGCTGATCGCGCGGGCACCGCGCCCGAGCACCATCGCCGCGAGCCCGATGTCCTGAGTGACCACGATGTCGCCTTCGGCGAGCATCTCGACGATCGCGAAGTCGGCGGCGTCCCTGCCGCCGCTGACCTGCACGCACTCCACGCCCGGACGACCCGCATACCGGTCGAAGTTCTGGGTCGCATTCGCGACGAGCACGATGCGGATGCTTCGCGAACGCGCGATGTTGAACGCGTCACGGGTCACGGGACATGCGTCCGCGTCGATGAAAACCGTCGGCATGTGGGCAGTCTAGCAGGTCGCACGCATTCCGGAAGCTCAGCGGAAACGGCCCCGCCTGCACAGGGGAAGGGGTCGTTACCCACTCCCGCCTGCTGTTTTGTATGGTGCCCCCGGCACGATTCGAACGTGCGACACCAGGTTTAGGAAGTAACTACCCCATGGTCGTTCCGTCGTTGGTTCACGCAGGTGAGAGGTAGTGCTACTGTCGCTGCATAGTCCAGCATACCCCCGACGTGACGCTTAGTGACAGTCTAGTGACAGTCTCGGTCTTGTCAGGGTTCCTTCCGAGGACGGGATATCCTGCTGCTCACGGGTAGGGAACCCTCGCCACCGATGGTAAAATCACCAGAGTTCGTTGGGCTTGGACAAAGCCCTTCAAGCCCTCATAGCACAAGGGATAGTGCGCCCGCCTCCTAAGCGGGGGATACAGGTTCGAGTCCTGTTGGGGGCACCACAGACACACAGAAGGACGGGTCAAGGTGCCTGTCCTTCTTCCTTCCTCGGGATAGACCCCGTCGCTAGAAGATGCCTCTCTGATACGGCTGGTCTAGTGCGATTGGCGGGATGAGGACAGCCGTGAGTTCATCAACGCCCGTTCTGTCCATCTTGTTGAGGATGTGAATGTATCTGTCCAGCGTGAAGGATGAGCCGCCGTGCACCGCCAAACGGCGAAGTGTCTTCTCTTTGATGTAGCGAGCGGCAGGAATGTCTGCCCGTGGCCCACTATGGCGAAGACGAAAACACACCCTTGGGACATCACTCGATACCTTGAATCGGACGAGGACATCGCGGCCTATCTCGACGCCGCCCTCGAAGAGGACGATCCCGCTCTCCTTGCTGCCGCACTCGGCGACATCGCTCGCGCCAAGGGGATGACCGAGATCGCCCGTGAGACCGGCCTGGGCCGCGAGAGCCTGTACAAGGCGCTGTCGGTAGACGGCAATCCTGAGTTCAGAACGGTGCAGAAGGTCGTGCGTTCTCTCGGCCTCAAACTGCGCGTCACAGCCTGAAGTGCGAGCGCCGACGTGATCGGTCGAACAAGCGCATCCGACTTCGCAAGGTCTCGGCTACCATGGAAGTCAACGGGCGCGGGTCATGCGCAACAACGTTCGACGCAGAGGGGATCGCTTGCCGAACGCCACGGCATCATGTAATCTGATTATCAGATTGGAGATGAGGGTCATGTCCGAGACGATCACTGTCACAGAAGTGGTCCGGCACTTCGCGGACTACGTTAACCGCGTCGCCTACCGCAGGGAGTCCTTCGTGTTGGCTCGTGGCGGTAGGCCGGTTGCGGAACTCAGGCCTCTCCCGACAGGCAAACGCCTCGGTGAGCTTCCGGGACTGCTTGCCTCGCTTCCGAGGTTGACGGTCGAGGAGGCAGGA
>CAMTXY010000044.1:0-5912 GCA_947085795.1 uncultured Actinomycetes bacterium
GCTGACGCCCGACGAGCTGGACTGGCTGTTTGAGGCGTTGCTCGAGCCACTCAAACAACTTCAGTCAGAGTCGTCTGCCGCGCAGCCAACAGTGGACAACACGAGTGACGTGTTTGATGACGACGATGATGTATCGCCAACAGTTATCCAAGCAGCGGCCGACCGCGTAATCGCTGGGTTGGACAGCGCCGAGCTCGAACTCGAAGTGGACGAGACACAGCGTACGCGACCTGAAGCTGTCGGACTCCCGCAATCAGTTCCGGCTCCTCGGGGCCGAGGTCGGCATCCGCGGAACACTGCGTGGTGTCGCGCCATGGCTGGAGACGGCCGCCGAACGCGCACTCGGACTCATCGGCCGCCAACTGCCCGAGAGCCTCATCGCGTGGAACTACATCGACCTGCTCGAACGCGACCTGTCACACGTCAAGCTGTCGGTGACGCATAAGCGGCTGCACGAGCTGCACCCGGCCGACATCGCCGACATCCTCGAACAGCTCGAGCCGGCGCAACGCGCGAGGGTCTTCGCCTATCTGGACGACCGGCAGGCGGCCGAGGCGGTCTCCGAACTCGAAGACGACTACCAAACCGGCGTGATGGACGACCTTACCGCCCAGCGCGCATCCGACCTGCTTGAAATCATGGATCCCGACGAGGCCGCGGACATCCTCGGTGACCTGCCCCGGGAGAAGGCCGAGAAGCTGTTGCGGCTCATGGGCCTCGCGGAATCCACGCAGGTCTCCAGGCTGCTGGGCTACCCGGAGAACACGGCCGGCGGTGTCATGACGTCCGACGTGCTGACGGTCACGGCCACCATGAGCGTGCAGGAGGTCATCGGGCGGCTCCGCGCGACCGCAGGCGAGTTCGAGAACATCAGCTACGTCTACGTCACTGATGATGCGGGGCGGCTCGTCGGGGTCCTCTCCCTTCGCGACCTGCTCGTCTCCGACCCCGAGGTGCCGGTCGAGTCGCTCGCCCGGCGCGACCTCATCACCGCGAGCCCGGAGGACGACCAGGAGGTCGTTGCGGATCTCATCGGCAAGTACGATCTGCTGGAGCTGCCCATCGTCGACGAGTCCGGAGAGCTGCTCGGCATCGTCACCGTCGACGACGTCGTCGACGTCATGCGACAGGAATACACCGAAGATTTCGAGAAGTTCATGGCGATTACCGGCAGCCATGAATCCGGTGCGTACCTCACGACCCCCGCGCTCACCCACTTCTCCAACCGGGTGCGCTGGGTGGTGGTGCTCGCGGCGCTCGGACTCGTCTCCGGCACGATCATCCACGCCTACAAAGGTGCGCTCGAAAACCTCATCATCCTGGCTCTTTACATGCCGATGCTCGCCGATGCGGGCGGAAACACGGGAAGCCAGTCGGCGACGGTCGTGGTGCGCGCGCTGGCCCTTCGCGAGATCGGCCCGCGCGATGCGCTGCGGGTGCTGCGCAAGGAGGTCACGGTCGCGCTGCTCCTCGCCGTGATCCTCGGTGTCCTGGCGTTCGGCAAAGTCTGGCTCCTGTCCGGCAGCGCCTTGCTGCCAGCGGGTGTCACGCTGATGGGAGTCGGCCTGGCGATCTCCATCGCGTTGGCGCTGCAAGTCGTCACCTCGACGCTCATCGGCGCGATGTTGCCGATCGTCGCCACACGCTTCAAGCTGGACCCGGCGGTCGTCTCGAGCCCGGCGCTCACGACGATCGTCGACGTCACCGGCCTACTCATCTACTTCAACGTCGCCCGGATCATGCTCGGCATCTAGAAAGCGATGAGAACCCGATGACGACACAGCATCCCGGAGTGACCTGACATGGACGACGCGACCCGCAAGGCGCTTCTGCGTGAATCGGCACGCGCTGCGCGCCAGGGCATACTCGCCGAGGAACGGCCGGTTCTCGCCCGCGCCGCCGCCGACCGCGCGCTTGAGCTGCCGGAGGTGCATCGCGCGACCTACGTGCTGGGATTCGCCGCAGCGCCCGAGGAGCTCGACCCCGACCCTCTGCTCGAAGCGTTGCGCTCGCTCGGCGCAACCGTCTGCCTGCCGAGGATCACCGGACCCGGCGCGCTCTCGATCCACGTGTACGCACCGGGCGAGCCTCTGGAGAGCGGTCCGTTCGGGCTGCGTCAACCGGCCGCCGATGCGACCGCCACGGATCTCGACGCGATCGACCTCGTGGTCGCGCCCGGGGTGGCATTCGACGCACGCGGCGCCAGACTCGGGTTCGGCGGGGGTCACTACGACCGGCTGTTCGTCCGCGTGCCGCTGGCGGCGCGCGTCGCTCTCGCGTTCGACGCCCAGGTCGTCGCCGAAGTGCCGGAAAGCGAACACGACCAGCGCGTCGATGTCGTGATCACCCCCACGCGCACGCTGCGTGGGTCGCCCCGGGCTAGTGCGAGATCCGTGCCACGCGACCACGCGTGACACGCACGAGCGCCTCGCGCGACATGCGAACCATCGACTGCGGGGTGCCGGCGGCCGGATAGACGACGTCGAACCGGTCGAGCGAGTCGTCAACGAGCACGGGCAGCCTTTCCGGCAGATCGAAAGGCGAGACCCCGCCGATGGCGTAACCCGTTGCGTCGCGTACCGTGTCGGCGTCAGCCATGCGCGCCTCTTCCACTCCGAGTTCGGCAGCGATGGCGACTGCATCCCCCCGCCAGTCGCCGGCGACGAGCACGACCACGGGCTTGCCATCAGCGACGAAGACGAGCGATTTGACGATCTGGCCGAGCTCGCACCCCATCGCGTCGGCCGCCAGCTGTGCGGTCTTGGTCGACTGCTCGAAGGTCACGATCTCATCGGCCAGACCGGGCGCATCGAGCACCTTGCGCACCCTCTGGGCGGAGCCCTTGTTCCTGACCTGTTCCGTGCGACCGTCGCTGGTCATTCGCTGACTCCCCTCGATTCAACTGACGGAGTCGGCATCCGCGCGCTCCGCCGTAGCGGGATGCGCAGCGAATCGAGCACCGCCTCGATATTCTCGGTCCACGCCACCAGCGATTTGAGGTCGAGCCGGAGCAACGGGTAGGACGGGTGTGGATGCGCGATGTTGAAGCCGTTACGCAGCAGGAAATCGACGCCGATCATCGGCTGGGCCGTCATGTCGGCGGTCGTCTCGACACCGCAAGCGAACACGGTTCGTTCGCCGCGCATCACCAGGTCGCGCAACGCGGCGCGCAACAGAAGCGTGCCGAGGCCATGCTGCCGCGCATCGTCACGGATGTGCATGCAGGCGAGCACGACGCACCGGCTCTCCGGTAACCGACCCGGGAGGTTCGCGATCTGCGGCAGGTACGCCGGAGGTGCATACTTGATGAAACCGAGGACTTCGTCGTTCTCAAACGCGACCAGCCCGCACGCGCCCCACTCGCGCAGTACCGTCGAGTGCCACTGGCGCGCCCGCTCCGGATCGCATGCCGACCCGCATCGCACCTCGTGCGGGTCGGGCGTCTCCCAGAAGACGCACCCCTCGCACGGGCCGGGGAGATTGTTGAGGTGGGCGACCGTTAGTGGTCGCAGACGTCTGTGCAGTCCCATTGTCAGTCCTCGTTACGCATACCTTCGGAGAAGCCGTCGCGAAACGCTTTCCAGCCGGACGCCGCACGCTTCGTCACCTGCTTGGTCACCTTGCTCTTCGCCGCGACGCGCACCGCGGCCGCAGCGCCTTTCGCCGCCTGCTGGGCCACCTTCTCGACAGTCACCTTCGCCACGGCTGCGCTCTTGCCCGCTGTGGCGGCGACCCCGCCCGACAGCTCGACGGACAGCGCCTCGTCGCGCACCACGACCGCTTCGCGTTGCGCATCGAACCCGACGGCGAGGTCGCCAGCCAGCCGGTGCGTGCCCACGGCCACGTCTGCCGCAGCACCGCTCGTGAGTGCGATCTCGCGCACCGCGCCGTCGCGCCCCGAGAACCGCACGTCCCGCACGAGCCCGAGCGGCAGTCCGGATTCGCTGACCACCGGCATGCCGCGCCAGATCACCGTGTCGTCCCACTCGAACCCCTGCGCCTTCTCGGCCGCGCGGCCCATCACCGGTTTCGCCGAGGAGTACTCAAGCCGTTCCTCGGCGATACGCACCTGGCCGAACGACACGTAACGCGGCGCGCGCGCGATCACGTACCAGAATGCCGGCGGCTGAACCTGGAAGCCGACGACCCGGGACTCGCGCGGATGGAACAGGACGTGCGTGACCGTGCCCGCCTGCCGCCCGCGTGCGTCGATCAGGGAGCGCCCCTGTATGTCGTATGAGGATGGCATGTCCTTACGAAGCGTACAGCAAGCGGGCCGAGGCGAGAACGCCGCCGGCCCGCGTCTGCCGGCCCGCGTCGTCAGCGTGCGATACCGTCTGCTACAGCGGCGGGAGGACTCCCGCACCGGCGGAGGGTGCGATGTCTCCGGGCTTCGCGGCGGCCCTCTCGGCGACGAGGTCGAGTGTCTCCTGCGCCTTCTTGTCGGCGACTTCGGCACCGGTCTTCACGGCCTCGGCAGCCTTGTGCGCGGCTTCCTTGGCGACCGGAACGACCTCGGCGACCTTCTCGCGGGCGACACCGGAAGCGCTCTCGACCTGCTCCTTGAGGCGATCGCGTGCCGCATCGATCTTGACGCGGAGCTCGTCGGCCTTCTCGGTCGCAACCTCGCGGCCCGATTCGTAGACCTCGGTGACCTTCGACACGCCGGTCTCGTAGAGCTCCTTGCCCTCACCCCAGTACTTCTCGGCGGCCCCAGAGAGCATCTCGCGGCTCTCCTTGCCGGATCTCGGAGCGAACAACAGCCCCAGGACAGCGCCGATCGCGCCGCCTAGGATGAACGCTCCCAACACTCCGCCACCACGTCTGTAATCGTACATGCTCACGCACCTCCGCCTTTCGAGGTCTGACTGCCTGGTCTGTCCCGCGCGCAACGAGGCGCGCATCAAGGTATGTACCCGATTCGAGTCGCACTACCCACGCCGCACGAGGGCGGCCTGCGTCAATCTTTCTACCACATCTTGGAAGGTCGTGCCGCTCGCTTCGGCCGCCATCGGCAGAAGCGACGTCTCCGTCATGCCCGGCGACGTGTTGCACTCGAGCACGTGGACGGCGCCTGCCGCATTGACGATCATGTCGACGCGCGAGACGTCCCTGCACTCGAGCAGCGTATGCACCCGAGCGGCGTACTCCACGACTGCGACCATCGTCGCCTCATCGAGGCGTGCGGGCACGAAGTAGTCGGTCTGGCCTGCGGTGTACATCGCGTCGAAATCGAACAGGCCGCTCTTGGCGACGATCTCCACGGGCGGCAGCACCTCGGACCCTTCGGGGCCGTCGAACACCGACACCGCCACGACGCACCCCTCGACCCACTTCTCGACGATAGCTGCATCACCGTAACCGAGCGCGGTCAGCAGCGCCTCGGCGAGCCCGTCGGCGGTCTCCACGCGTGTGAGCCCGAGCGCCGAGCCCTGCTTCGACGGCTTGACCACGAGCGGGAACGCGCCCACATCCACTGGCACGAGATCGAGCGCGGTAGCCGCCCCCATCTCCTTGAACGCGTCGGCGGTCAGCGTCACCCACGGTGGCGTCGGGATGGCGTGCTCGGCGAACAGACGTTTAGCGAGCGACTTGTCCCACGCCAGCGCGCTCGACACGATCCCCGGCCCTGTGTACGCGATGCCGAGGAACTCGAGCAGCTCCTGGATCGTGCCGTCCTCGCCGTACTTGCCGTGCAGCGCGATGTAGCAGGCGTCGGGTCGCTCGGCACGCAACGTCTGCACGAGGTCGGCGGTCACGTCGAGCGGCATCACCTTGTAGCCGAGCGCGGTCAGCGCGCCGCACACGCGCTCCCCGCTCTTAAGCGACACCTCGCGCTCGAGGGAGCGCCCTCCCATCAGAACGGCGATCTTCTCCCTGCTCACGCAGCTCCCTCCCCGGCGGACAACGCA
>CAMTXY010000045.1:0-1700 GCA_947085795.1 uncultured Actinomycetes bacterium
ATCCGCCTGATTATGAAGAAATCTGACTAAGCGTCATCGGACCGGCCCGGCCAACGGGCGAGCGCCTCTCGCACTGCGGGGTCGATACGCTCTTCGATTCGGGAGGCGCCCCGGGTGGTTCGCGCGCCGTCCCTCCAGTGCTCCTCGGCACGGTCGATCTCGCGGCCGAACTCAGCAGCCGACATGCGCGTCACTCCCGAACCCATGGTGACCCACTGCGTCTGGGCATCCGAGGTGACGACGAGCACCTCGACGGTGGACCGCCGGTAGCTGGCCACGAGATCCTCCGTGACCGAGTCGGCATCGCGACCGAAACCCGAGAACACCACGGAGACACCGGCCACGTTGTGCGCGACGCCGTCGGAATGCGGGTTGTCGGCCGCATCGAAGACCACGAACGCGTCGGTGTCGCCCCCCGTCCACGCCGCCACGTCACTCACGAGCCTGCTCCGCGCCGACTCGAGGTCCCGCTCGGCGAGTTCGCGGTACCTGTCCGAGCCCCGCAGCACGTTGTAGCCGTCGACGATCACCACGCGCATGCGCTCACACGTCCTTCGCAGCCCTGCGCTCCCACTCGTACGCGAGCACAGTGGCCGCCTGCGCGACATTGAGAGAGTCGACCCGGCCGGCGACCGGCAGGCGCACCAGGAAGTCACACGCCTCCCTCACGAGACGCGACAGACCCTCTCCCTCGGAGCCGAGTACGATCACGAGACGGCCATCGAGCGGGGCGTCCCAGGCGAGTAGGGGCGCCTTCGCATCGGCTCCCGCCACCCAGAACCCCTGCTGCTTGAGGTGCTCGAGCGCCCGGGTGAGGTTGCCCTGTACGATCGGCATCCATGCCAAGGCGCCAGCCGAGGTCTTGTAAGCGGCCGGACCGATCGCCGCCGTCCGCCGCTTGGGCACGAGCACCGCGCTGGCGCCGAGCACTTCCGCCGAGCGCACGGCGGCACCCAGATTCCTCGGATCGGTCACGTGGTCGAGCGCGATGATGAGGCAACGGGACGCCTCGCCGACGGCCGACACCACGTCGCCGAGCGCAGCATAGCGGTACTCCTCGGCTTCGAAGGCGACCCCCTGGTGCGCACGGCGCTCGCTGCGCTCATCGAGCACGCGGCGGGGGACCTGCCGGACGGGAATACCGCGGTCGGAGGCCAGCCGCTCGATCTCCCGAACGGCGTCGGCGTCGTGGACACCCTCGGCAACGAGGACGCCGCGTCCCGGCATGCCTGAACGCAACGCTTCGATCACCGCGTTGCGACCTTCGATGTACGTCGACACGCGGCGTCACCCGTTCGGGTCGAAAGTGACCCGTGCGCCCTGCGGTGTGTCCTCGACGGTGAACCCGAGCGTGGCCAGGCCGTCGCGAACGGCGTCCGCTGCGGCCCAGTTGCGTTCGCTGCGCGCGGCGCTGCGTGCGGCCAACAACGCCTCGACTGCCTCGGTGGGATCAGCGCCAGCGTAGCCGGAAAGCCGCTCTGCGACAGCAACGACCTCCATCGGGTAGATCCCGGTCGCACGGGCAGGCACCTCGATGCCGAGTGTTCCGAGCAGCGACACGATGGCGTCGCGTGCCTGCTTGAGCACGGGTACGTTCTCCCCCGTCTCGCCTGTCCCGAAGTCGCTGAGGAACCGATTGGTCGCCCGGACGAGGTCGAAGACGGCGGCGAGCGCACCCGCCGTGTTGAAGTCGTCGTCCA
>CAMTXY010000046.1:0-4453 GCA_947085795.1 uncultured Actinomycetes bacterium
CACGACGCTCTTCCGATCTCTCGGCGGCATTCACGTGCATGCAGTACCCGATGAAGCCGGTGTTCATGCCGACGCAATCGTGCTCGGTGAGGCCGAGACCGTCTGGGGCGATGTGCTCGACGACGCTGTCAGTCGGTGTCTCAAGCCGCGGTATCACGGGCCATACGCTCCGCTCGAGAACCTACCTCAGCCGATAACCAACCTGCTGCCTGATCGCTATCAGTTCGGCTCGTTCTTCACGAGTCGCGGTTGTCCCCACAGCTGTGCCTTCTGTTCGGTCCATGAGTTCTTCGGGCGCACGGTGCGTGTTCGCCCGATCGATGAGGTGGTGGCCGAGATGGCCGCAAGCAAGAAACGCCTCTTCTGGAACATCGACGACAACGTGTGGGGCGTGAACGTAGGGCGCTCGATAGATCTGTATCGCGAGATGGCCCACCCGGTCATGACGACGCCGTTCCCCGGCACGAAGCTCTACGAGGAGTACCGGCCGTACCTCATTCCTGGGCAGGACTGGGATCTGTACGATGGGAACCACGCGAACTTCTACCACGACGACCCCGAGATGACGCCCGATGCCCGAGAGGGGGCTATCGTGAAGCTGCGGGATGACATCTTCACGATTCCACAGATTCTCCACCGCATGACGAAGGTCGGGATAAAGGGATTCCCGATGTCGCACATCACGTCGTGGGCCGTGCAGTATCCTCAAGGCAGGGCGTTCCACGAATTCGCGCGCGAACGCGAGCGGACGCAAGCGGCGAAGGAGGTCTCCGCGTGACCGGGATTCTCATCATCATGAACAACTACTTCCACGACGTAGCCACAGCTGTGCTGCTGGCAAGCGCCATGATCATGTGGGTTCTCGGGAGGCAGGTGGAGCGAGGAGGGGCGGCCGACGTGGCCGTGCTCGCGCGCCTGTACCCGACGCTCACGCGCTTCGCGTGGGGGGCAATCGCGTGGATCGTGATCGGCGGGGTGCCCCGCACGATCTTCTTCACTCGCTACGAGTGGGATCCGGCGGTCGTGAAAGGTATCGTTCCCGCGCTCGTCGTGAAGCACTCGCTGATGGCGCTCGCCGTCATCGCGGGCATCGTCCTGTGGCGAAGCGTGAAGCGCCGTATCGAGGCTGCGGCGAGCAAGCCCTCCGCCTGACACCACTGCGCGGCCCCCTTTGCTGTCGACTCTGGATTCGCGAACCGCCGAACGCGATGTATACTATACATCGCGGCACAGTATGACCCTGGTCAGATTCCGGTAAGGCGGATGATTCACGATGGCACGCATGGTGCGCAAACAGGTCTACATCGATGATCGTCAGGAGAGGCTGCTAAAGGAGCAAGCGGCGCTCACCGGCCGTACCCAGTCCGATCTCATCCGTGAGGCGATCGATGCTGCGTACGACGGCGAGCTCGAGCAGACGCGCCGCGCTGTGGCGCTGCAGCGGCTCTTCGAGATTGGAGACGAGGCGATGGAGGAGCTCAAGGACAAACCTCTCGAGGGTCCTGTCTGGCCCGGAAGGGCCGCGCTCTATGAGCCCCCGCGGGGCATGCCCAAGTGAAACGAATCGTCCTCGATACGAACGTCCTGATTTACCTTGAGGACGCACGGGAGCTTGAGAAGCAGGAGATCGCGCGCGATGTTCTTCCTCGGCTGCAGTTGCGGGCGAACGTGTTCCTATCCGCGCAGGTGGCGTCGGAATACGCGAACACTCTGCTTCGGCTGGGATTCGGCCACCGCCGCGTGGACGAGGCGGTAGGTCAGCTGGCTACTGCCTTCCTCATCGTACCCGTCACACCCGACATCATCCGGACCGCCATCGACGGGGTCTCCCGCTTCGGCTTCGCCTTCTACGACGCCCAGATATGGGCAGCCGCCCGCAGTTGGGGTGCCACACTGGTGCTCTCAGAGGACTTCGCGGACGGTCTTGTCGCCGACGGCGTTCGCTTCGCCAACCCCTTCGCTCCAGGCTTCGATCTCGAGTCGCTGCTCGCCTCGGCATAGCCCAGCACCTTCGCTTCCGCTAAACTCGGATGTCGCAGGTACACCGCCGAAAGGTTCATCTGAGTGGACGTACGCGCACCCAAAGGCGCCGCTGACATGCTTCCCGGCGTCGCACGCGCGTGGGAGCACCTGACGCGCACAGCCCAGGAGCTCTTTGCCCGCTACGGCTACGAGCCGGTGTACACGCCGCTGTTCGAGCACACCGAGATCTTCGCGCGCGGCATCGGCGAAGCCACCGATATCGTCGCCAAGGAGATGTACACGTTTCTCGACCGCAGCGATCCGCCAAACTCACTCACCCTGCGTCCCGAGGGCACCGCGAGCGTGGTGCGGGCCGCTGTTCAGCACAACCTCGTGCCGCAGGGCTTCTCGGCGAAGTTCTACTATGCCGGGCCGATGTTTCGCTACGAGCGCCCGCAGAAAGGCCGCATGCGCCAGTTCTGGCAGATCGGCATCGAGCTCCTCGGTGCGCCCGAACCGAGCGCGGACGCCGAGGTCATCGCCTTGCTGTGGCGGTTCTTCGAAGGACTCGGCATCCCTGCGGACACCATGCGTCTGCTCGTCAACTCGATGGGCGATGAGAACTGCCGCCCGGTATATCGCGAGACGCTCGCGACCTACATCCGGCAGCACGCAGCCGGCCTGTGCGACGAGTGCAACCGCCGCGCCGGCACGAACCCCCTGCGCGCGTTCGACTGCAAGAACCCGTCGTGCGCGGGCGTGATGTCGGGCGCGCCGCTTCTGCGCGACGAGCTGTGCGACGAGTGCGCCGGGCACTACGCGGCGGTCGGAAGCCTCCTTGATTCTCTCGGAATTCCGTATGCCGAGGAGCCCACGCTCGTGCGGGGGCTCGATTACTACACCCGGACGGTCTTCGAACTGCAGGTCGATGTAGGCCTCGGGTCGCAAAACGCGATCGGCGGGGGAGGGCGCTACGACCGGCTCATGGAGCGGTTCGGCGGCAAGCCCACGCCCGGACTCGGTTTCGCGCTCGGGTTCGAGCGCACGCTTCTGGCGATGGAGGCGGCCGGCGTCGAAGTGCCCGCACCTCCGCGCGCCGAGGTCTACGTCGCCCGCGTCGATGACGCTGTGGCCACAGACGCGTTCGTTCTCGCCCAGACCCTGCGCGACGACGGAGTCGCCACCGAACTCGATCACCTCGGCCGTTCGCTCAAGGCCCAATTCAAGCAGGCCGATCGTCTCGGCGCGCGCTTTGTCGTCGTGGTGGGGCCTGATGAGATCGCCGCCGGCGAGGTGACCTTGCGCGACATGGGAACGAAACACGAATCACGCGTGGCGCTCGCGTCACTGGTCACCACGGTTTCAGACTTGCTCCTTACCGGCGAAAGGCCATAGACACCATGCTTGATGCCCGCTACTCCCTGCGTTCGCACACCTGCGGAGCACTTCGTGCCACCGAAATCGGTTCGACCGTCACGCTCGCGGGCTGGGTCCACCGGCGACGGGACCACGGCGGCCTGATCTTCCTCGACCTGAGGGATCGCAGCGGACTGGTGCAGTGCGTCTTCGGACCGGAGGTCGCCGAGGCGTTTTCGACCGCCGAGCGCCTGCGCTCGGAGTGGGTCGTGCGGGTCGACGGCATCGTGCGCGCCCGGCCCGAAGGAACCGTGAACTCGAACCTCGCGACCGGCGAGGTGGAGGTCGTGGTCTCCTCGGCGGAGGTGCTCAACACTGCCGAGACGCCAGCATTCGAGATCGCCGAGGCCACCGACATCGACGAGCTGACCCGGCTGCGCTGGCGCTATCTCGACATCCGTCGCCCTGAGATGCTTTCCGCCCTCGTGCTGCGCGACCGGGTCACGCAGCGCTTCCGGCGCAGCCTCGGCGACCGAGGGTTCATGGAGGTCGAGACGCCGATCCTGACCAAGTCCACACCCGAGGGCGCCCGGGACTTCATCGTGCCGAGCCGCCTGAACGCCGGCGAGTTCTACGCGTTGCCGCAATCGCCTCAGCTGTTCAAACAGCTGCTCATGGTGGCAGGCATCGAGCGCTACTACCAGATCGCCCGATGCTTTCGCGATGAGGATCTGCGTGCGGACCGGCAGCCGGAGTTCACCCAGGTCGATATCGAGATGAGCTTCGCGTCCCAAGACGACGTCCTCACTATGATGGAGGAGGTCATGGCCGAGGTCATGGCCGAAGCCGGTGCCGAATGGCCCGGGACCATCGAGCGCATGACCTACGCCGAGGCGATGGATCGCTTCGGTTCGGACCATCCGGACGTGCGTTTCGGCATGGAGCTCGTCGAAGTGAGCGAGGTCTTCGCCGCAAGCGAGTTCAAGGTCTTCGCCGGTGCGCTCGGATCCGGCGGGGTCATCAAAGGCATCAACGCCAAGGGCTGCGGCGATTTCAGCCGCGGCAGGATCGACGTGCTCAACGAGCGGGCTGTCGACGCCGGGGCCAAAGGACTAGCGTGGGTGGCGTTCACGAG
>CAMTXY010000047.1:0-4090 GCA_947085795.1 uncultured Actinomycetes bacterium
CACACGATCTCGCACTGCTCCTCCTGAGGACACACGCGGCCGCACACGGCGGCTAGCGCGTTGCACTCCTTGAGCACGGACACCCCGGCGGCGTAATCGCCGTCGATGATGTGGCCGATGAACGACTTGATGTCGATGTTGACGGGGCATCCCGCGATGCACGTGGCGTTCTTGCACTGAAGGCAGCGGGCTGCCTCGGCTCTCGCCTGTTCCTCGGTGTAGCCGAGCGCGACCTCGTCGAAGTCGGCGACACGCTCGCCCGCCGGGCGCTCCGGCATCGGTGTGCGCGGGGCGCGCGACGGCTTGTGACGCGGCGCGTCGGCGTGCGCGCCGGGGGCGGCGGGACCGTCAGGCGCTGGCGCGGCGACGGCGCTGGTCTCTTCTACAGATGACATGAGCACCTCGCGGCGTATTCGAGATCCGCCTCACGCTCGACGTCCGCGTAGATCCGCTGGCGGCTCATGAGCTCCTCGAAATCGACTTCCCAACCGTCGAAGTCCGGTCCGTCGACGCAGCCGAACCTCATCTCGCCGCCGACCGTGACGCGGCACGCGCCGCACATCCCGGTGCCGTCGACCATGATCGGATTGAGCGACACGGTGCACCCCACGCCGTGCTCCTTGGCCGTCGCGGCACAGAACTTCATCATGATCGCCGGCCCGATGGCCATCGCGTGGTCGAGCTCGCCCGCCTCGCACATGCGCTTGAGCGGCGCGGTCACCAGGCCCTTCTCGCCGACCGAGCCGTCGTCGGTCACGATCACGAGTCCTGACAGCGCGAGCGCTTCGAACTCCTCGCGCAAGATGAGCAGCTCCTCGGTACGCGCACCGAGCACAACGGTGACCTCGTTGCCGGCCGCGACCATCGCGCGCGCCACCGGATAGGCCACCGCCGCCCCAATACCGCCGCCGATCACCGCGATGCGCCCCACACCTTCGACGTGCGTCGGCACGCCGAGCGGCCCGACGACGTCGGCAATCGAATCACCGACGTCCAGGTGCGACAGCAGGTGCGTCGTCTTGCCGACCCGCATGAAGATGAAGCGGATCCAGCCCTCCTCGGGCGACCAGTCCGAAAACGTGAACGGCACGCGTTCGCCGCCTTCACCGGTGCGCACGATCAGGAACTGTCCCGCACGGACCTTGCGAGCGATGCGCGGTGCCATGACACTGAGTTCGAACACGGAATCTGAAAGCTGGCGTTTGCCGACGATCGAGAACACGACACCTCCGCAAGTGCGAGTGAACACGTAGGCCGGAAGTATACTAATCGGGGAATCCTACCACACCTGTCACGAAGGCATCGACATGCGCCGCACCACCGCCATCATTTCACTGCTCGCCGTCGCAGGCGCGCTCATGCTCGCGCTTACGGGGTGCTCGCGTCCCGTCGAGCCGGTGCGCGACGCGCGCGACGCGCTCGGCACGGTCGTGAGCGTGACGGCGTACTTCCGCGACGGCGCGGGCGATGACGCAGTCGATGTCTCGGGTGCGCAAGCGATCGACGCCGCGTACGCAAAGATGGCTGCGGTCGAGGCGGTGCTCAATGCCCATGACCCGGACTCGGCGATCGCAAGGATCGGCGAGGACGACGGTCGGACGCTGCCGGATGAAGCGCTCGCGATCCTGACCACGGTGCAACGGCTCGGCGTCGGCGAGGAGTTCTCGCCGTACCTGTTCGACGTCACGGCGCTCTACGACTTCGAGGGCGCAGGTAGCGTGCCCGACTCCGGCGAGATCGCCGCCGCGCTGACGAGCCGGCGTCTCGACTTCGGCGGCGCCGCCAAGGGCCTCGCGCTCGACCGGGCGGCGGGCGCGCTTCGCGGTTCCTCGGCGATCGAGGCCGCGCTCGTCACCGCCGGCAGCACGACCATCGCGTTCGGCGCCAAACCCGACGGCGAGCCGTGGCGCATCGGCGTGGAGCACCCTCGCGTCGCGGGCGAGACGATCGCCACAGTCGAGGCCGACGGTGCGGTGAGCGTTTCGACCTCCGGCGACTACCAGCGATTCTTCGAGCGCGGCGGAGTGCGCTACCACCACATCCTCGACCCGGAAAGCGGCCTACCGGCGCGCGGCCTGCGCTCGCTCACGGTGGTGGGCGACATCCCGGGACTGGACTCCGACATCCTGTCGACGGCCCTGTTCGTCATGGGGCCGGACAAGGCGACGGCGTACGCCCGCGAGCGGGGCCTGGCCCTTGTGCTCGTGGATGCCGAGGGCCGGACGCGCATCATCCCCGGCCCCGCCGATGCGACGTGGCGGATCGCCGAGACGAGCCGCTAAGCCTGCCCGCCGCTCGCCGGTCTGCGTACTACTCGCCGAGGTAGCCCTTGACGATCCCGTAGACCACCGGCACCTCGACGTACTCTCCGTTGAAGGACTTGATCGCCAGGAATATCGCGTAGCCGAATCCGATGAATCCGATGATCAAACCGAGACCGAACAACGGCGACGTCAGGACCACGACCACCCAAAGCGCGATGCCGAAGGCCAACGCCTGGATCGCATGGAACCTCACGAACTTCTCGCCCTTGTACGGCTCGATGAACAGCGCTACCACCGCCACGATCCAGAAAATGTAGCCGAGCGCGGCGAGCAGCTTGCTCGCCTCGTTAGACGGACCGGGCCGGTCGCCACCCACGCTCGACATCGGGGGTGCTGGAGGTGCGGGAGGCGGAGCTGTCGCTGTCTGGGTTTCAGGAGTACCGGTCGACTCGTCCATGGTCGATCCCCTTTCGGTTCAGATCCTCGTCGGCGGTGCCGGTCTTCGGATTCGCTGCCGCTGGGTCACCATTGAGTATACCCATGGATGCTGCTAATATCGATGATTGGACAGGCGCCTTCCTGGGCAATAGACGATACGACACAGCACGCCCACCGGAGGATTCGAAGCATGAAACGCAGCCGCGCATATCTCTCCGCCCTCATTTCCCTCGTTCTCCTCGTCTCATCGGCGTCCCTAGCGTTCGGCGCGACGTCGGCCGAGCTCGAAGCGTCCCGCCGCAAGGCCGCCGAAGCGCGCAAGGCCGCCGAACAGGCCCAAGCCGCCGCCGACACGCTGCGCGAAGAGGTCGAGGCCCTCGACAAGAACATCTCGTCGCTCGAGGGCGAAGTGCGTCGGCTCGAGCCGCGTATCGAGGCGGCGTCCGCGCGCACCTCCAAACTCAAGGCCGAGATCACCGGGTTGCGCGCCAGGATCACGGAGAAAGAAGCCGAGATCGCGCATACCCAGACCGACTACGAGCTGCAGGTAGAGCTCCTCGGCGCGCGTATGTCGACCTCGTACAAGCAGGGCGACCTGTTCTACCTCGACCTGCTGTTCAACGCGAAGAACCTCAACGACCTGATCGCTCGCACCACGCTCGTCCAGCGCGTCATCGAATCGAACCGCGACATCGCCCTTAGACTCGCCGACACGAAGACGGCGCTCGAACAGCGCAAGGCAGAACTCGCCCGCACGCTCGAATCGGTGCAGGTCAAGCGCACCGAAGCTGAGATGGTCGAGAGGAACCTGCGCGACCTGCAAGCCAAACGCAAGGCGGTCGTCCGCCAGCAGGAAGCGGTTCAGGACCAGAAGTCCTCGCTCATGTCCGAGAACGAGGCCGACGCCGAGCGTCTGCGTAAACTCGCCGAAGAGGAAGAGCGCGAGTCGGCCCGCATAGAGGCCGAGCTGCGCGCACGCTCTTCGAGCGGCTCCGGCGTCTACAGCGGCGTGATGGCCTGGCCCACTCCCGGGTTCTACCGGGTCTCCTCGGGCTTCGGATACCGGATCCACCCCATCTTCAGGACGCGCAGGATGCACACGGGGATCGATATCGGCAGCAACGTCGACCCGCCGGGTTCCATCAACGGCGCGGCCATCGTGGCGAGCGGTGACGGCACGGTCATCTATACCGGCTACCGCGGCGGCTACGGCAACACCGTCATGCTCGACCACGGCGACGGTGTGGTGACGCTCTACGCGCACATGCAGAACGGCGGCATCGCCGTCTCGGACGGCCAGAGCGTCATCAAGGGACAGCGCATCGGCGCCGTCGGATCCACCGGCTACTCGACCGGGCCCCACCTGCACTTCGAGGTGCGCATCAACG
>CAMTXY010000048.1:0-2052 GCA_947085795.1 uncultured Actinomycetes bacterium
GCGCCCTTGCCCTTGAGCCTGAAGACCTTCCCGTCCTGCGTGCCCGGCGCGATCTTGAGCTTCGCCTTCTTGCCGTCGGGCGTCGGGATGGTCACCTCGGTCCCGAGCGCCGCCTCCGCGATCGTGATCGGCAGGTCCATGAGGACGTCGGCGCCGTCACGCGTGTAGTACGGGTGGGCGCCCACGCGCGTGACCACGTACAGGTCACCCGGGGGACCACCGTTCTCGCCAGGCTGGCCCTTGCCCCTGAATCGCAACTTGCCGCCATCGGTCACCCCCGGCGGGACGTTGACCGTCACCGGCTTGATGCGAGCCACGCGACCCTTGCCACGGCACGCGGTGCAGGGGTCGCTGATGATGGTACCGGCGCCAGCGCACCGCGGGCACGGACGCGAGAATGCGAACATGCCACCGCCCTGGCTCACATGCCCGCTGCCGGCACACGTGGGGCATGCCGTCCGTGACGTGCCCGGCTTGGCGCCGCTGCCACCGCACACCCCGCAGTCCTCGGTACGTTGCACGTCGACCTTCATCGAGATCCCTGTGAGCGCGTCTGAAAACCCGATCGCCGTCTCGTATGTGAGGTCGCTGCCCCTTCTTGCCGAGGAAGCCTGACTCCGCCCGCCTCCACCGAAGATGTCACCGAAGATGTCGCCGAGATCCACGCCTTGGGCCGACCAAGCACCGCCAGCGCCAGCGCCGGGCCAGCCCGCACCCGGCGCACCGGCTCCAGGCGGCGCGTTTCCGCCGAAGTACTGGCCGTACTGGTCGTACTGCGTGCGCTTCTCGGAATCGGAAAGGACCTCGTAGGCCTCGTTGATCTCCTTGAACTTCTCTTCCGAACCGCCAGCGTCGGGGTGGTGCTTGCGAGCGAGACGGCGAAACGCCTTCTTGATGTCGCCGGCCGATGCGTCCTTCTTGACGCCGAGCATGTCGTAGTAGTTCTTGCCGGCTGCCATGGTGAATCGCTACTCCTCGCGCGCCGGACCTCCGGTCGATACGACCACCATCGCCGGACGAAGCATCCGGCCGTGCATCTCGTAGCCCTTCTGGTAGACCTCGACCACGGTGCCGTCTTCTACCTCCGGGTCCTCTTTCTGACCGATCGCCTGGTGAACCAGCGTGTCGAACAGCTGGCCGAACGGATCGACCTGCATCACGCCCTCCTTGCCCAGGACATCCAGCAGCTGGCCGAGCACCATCTGCACTCCCGTCAGCAGCTCGGCGTCGCCACCGGCGGTCGCATGGTCGATCGCCCGCTCCAGGTTGTCGACCACCGGCAGCAGACTGACCGCGACCCTCTCGCTGGCGCGTTTGACCGCGTCAGCCTGGTCGCGCGCCATCCTCTTGCGGTAGTTCTCGAACTCGGCCTGGACCCGCTGTGCCAGCTCGAGGTTGCGCACAGCCTCTTCGCGCACCTCCTCGAGCTCGGCGGTCAACTGGTCGCCCCGCAGTTCGAACTCCTCCCCGAGATCGTCGGCGAGCTCGGGATCGATGTCGGGTCGCTTCGCATCACCCATTGCTACTTGTCCTCGTCCTCGACGACCTCGTAGTCGGCCTCGACGACGTCCTCGTCGTCGCCGGCACCTTCACCATCGGCCGATGCGGCCTGGGTCTGCGCGTCGGAGTACATGATCTCGGCCAACTTGTAGCTCGCGGTCTGGAGCTTCTCGACCGCGGCTTTGATCTCGTCGGTGTCATCGCCTTCAAGCGCCTTCTTGGTCTCCTCTATAGCGTTCTCGATCTCGGACTTCGTCTCCTCGGGGACTTTGTCGCCAAGATCCTTGAGCGTCTTGTCGCTCTGGTACACGAGTGTGTCGGCGGTGTTGCGCGTCTCGGCCGCCTCTTTCTTGGCGCGGTCCTCCTCGGCGTGCGACTCGGCATCGTCGACCATCCGATCGATCTCCTCGTCGGAAAGCGCGGTGGTGCCGGTGATGGTGATCTTCTGTTCCTGTCCGGTCCCCTTGTCCTTGGCCGAGACGTTGACGATGCCGTTGGCGTCGATGTCGAAGGTGACCTCGATCTGCGGCACGCCACGCGGCGCAGCGGGGA
>CAMTXY010000049.1:0-2209 GCA_947085795.1 uncultured Actinomycetes bacterium
CCGCGCAGGCCTCCGGCACGACCAACACGCTCCGTTCCGTCCACTTCACCGACGCCAACACCGGCTGGGCGGTCGGGGAAGCGGGCACCGTCCTGAGGACCGTGAACGGCGGCACGACCTGGGCCGCGCAGGCCTCCGGCACGACCCAGTGGCTCAACTCCGTCCACTTCACCGGTGCGAACACCGGCTGGGCGGTCGGGAGTTCGGGCACTGTCCTGCACCGCGCGCTCGCAGTCATCAACGTCGAGGGTTTGAACCGCTTCACCACCGCGGTGGCCGCCTCCGCGTTCGCCTACCCCGGCGGTCTCGACCCAGCGGGCAGGCGCACCGTCGTGATCGCCACGGGCCGCGACTGGCCGGACGCGCTGGGTGGCACCTCGCTCGCCGGCGTGCTGGACGGACCGGTCCTGCTCGTCGACACGAACGCCGTGCCCGCGGCCGTCACCGCCGAGATCGCCCGCCTGAACGCCGACAAGGTCGTTATCCTGGGCGGGGAGGGTGCCGTGGGCCCGGCCGTCAAGGCCGCGCTCGAGACGCAGCTGGGTGTGGGCGACGTCGAGCGGATCTGGGGCGGTAACCGCTACGAGACCGCCGACGCGATCGCCAGGCGCGTGATCTTGCTGCAGGGCGTCGCGTTCGACGGCACGGCGTTCGTCGCCACGGGAGCGAACTTCCCCGACGCGCTCGCCGCCGCCCCGCTCGCCGCGGCCAGGAAGAGGCCGCTTCTCCTCGCGCACCCCGTCACCGGCCTCTCCGCGGGCACCAGGGCCGCGATGGCCGGTGTGACGAAGGCGCTCGTCCTCGGCGGCACGGGTGCCGTGTCCCCGGCCACCGAAGCCTATCTCAGGACCGCCTACGGAACCGCCAACGTCACGCGCCTGCACGGCGTCAACCGTTACGAGACCGCGGTAGCGGTGGCGACCCACGGTGTGGCGCACGCCGGACTGGGCTGGAACCGCGTGGCGATCACCACCGGCGAGAACTTCCCCGACGCGCTTGCCGGCGGCGTGCTGCAGGGCAAGCGCGGCAGCGTCATGCTGCTCACGACACCGACGGCGCTGAGCCCGCCGGCCGCGACCGCTCTTTCCGCCCGCACGGCGCATATCGCTAGCGTGACGTTCCTCGGCGGCGAAGGCGCGGTGTCGCCCGCCGTGCGCATCGCCGTTCGCGCACTGCTGCGATGACCCGGGATCGCGCGCCTGGTTCGCAGCGCCGGGGACGCCCAGGGCCTCAGGTCGCCACTCTCTTGCTTTTCGGCCACAGGCCGGTATCATGGCCTTTGCTTGTGGGCCGTTAGCTCAGCCGGTAGAGCAGGGGACTCTTAATCCCAAGGTCATAGGTTCGATCCCTATACGGCCCACCATCGCGATTCCCGAAAGCCGGTTCCCGAAAGGGGGCCGGTTTTTCTGCTGCTTCCTGCGGTCTTGTCTCCTTACACAGACTGCATATGCGGTAGCCTGCCGAGCCACCTTCCCTTCACCGAAGCTGTGAACTTGGCAAACGCGTCGGCCTGCCGACCGTCCAGTGGCTTACGCACGCTCGAACGCGTGTCCGCGGACGTGGAACTCGGTGACCTGGGCAAGGCGTGCGACCGCCT
This sequence comes from uncultured Actinomycetes bacterium, assembly GCA_947085795.1. Lineage (GTDB taxonomy): Bacteria > Actinomycetota > Coriobacteriia > Anaerosomatales > UBA912 > CAMTXY01. The sequence continues at coordinate 1,598 of CAMTXY010000049.1, forward strand.
GGAGGGTCTGTTACGGACCTACCCTGACGATCTTGAGATTCGCCGCAGGCTCGGTGGGGTGTACTGGGCGCTTCAGTATCCGGCCAAAGCGGGGCGGTACTGGTGTGGGGCGGCGCTTCATCCGTCCAGTGTTCGCGATACTCATCTCACACCTCGTCTCAGTGGTAGTCAAAGACCTCGACGTCGCAGGCGTCCCCATCTTCGGAGCGGAAGCAGGCACACTGTTCCTGAGCGACTGGTAGATGTTTTGTCCGGCCTGTCGAACAACGGCTTCCGCCGGGCTCGCTTCGCTTGCAGCGGAAGCACAAACACGTTCGCCAGATGGCGGTCGGGAGCGTGAGACATGCGTGAAGCACTCGTTGTCGTGTCCATTGTCGTGGGGCTTTCGCTCGTCGGCTGTTCGAGCTCGATGAGGTCGATCTCCAGGTCCAGCTTCACGAGGACATGTCGGCGAACTTCGACGACTATCCGCGCACCTGGGGACTGACCCGCCCGGATTCCAACATCGATCATCGGCGGGTACCGAACCTCCAGACCTACTTTCGATGAACTGGCAAGTCGCGCGTCGTCAGCGGGCGCCCTGAGGACTATTGGCCCGGTGACATCGTGAGC
>CAMTXY010000050.1:0-3203 GCA_947085795.1 uncultured Actinomycetes bacterium
CGCCCTCCAGCTCGGCCTCGAGGCGCGTCTTCTCGCGCTGCTCTTGGTAGTTCATACGCGCCACAGGGTAGTACGACCAGGCCGCAACGATGAGGACCGCAGCGAGCGCGAGCGGCACGAGATACGAACGGCCCGGCGAATCCCGCTGCGGTTTGCGGCCGCCCGCCCGACGCGAGGGCGTGCGACTGACGCGCGGACGGGACGTTTTCGGGGCGGAGGCGGTACGAGAACGTGCCGAGGAAACAGAGCGCCCACCGCGCGAGGAGGTGGTGCTTCCGTTCGATCGGGCCCCGTTGTGCGACGTCTTCTTGGATGCCATGCGTCCGTGTGGTTCTGTGAGAAGGCCGACCATGTATCCGGCACCGCGTATGCGACGCCGTCGTGCGCATGATACCACAGCGCAGGATTCGATTTCTCATATAGCTCAGGTTGAGGTTTAGGCGACCGGCCCGATCTCGCGCACGACCACGAAGTCGGTGGCGCCGGAACTCCGCGACGCTATTCCCGCGGTGACCGCGATGCGATCACCCGGACGCGCCAGACCGGCTCGCACGACCGCCCCGTCGACCGCGACGAGCATCTGGTCGGTCTGTTCGGCGAGAGGCATCACGATCGGCATGATCCCCCACACAAGCGCGAGACGACGCGCGATATGCGGGTATGGCGTCACCGCTACGATGGGCGTGAACGTGCGATGTCGCGCCACCGCACGCGCGGTCGTGCCCGCCTGGGTTGCGGTGACGATGGCTGCGACCGCGAGATCCTCAGCCAGTTCCCGCACCGCGGCGCTCACCGCCTGCGTCACGTCAGTCACAGGTGCGGAGGAACGCTGCCGCAGTGGGGGGTCCATCGACGTCTCGGCGGTCACCGCGATGCGGGCCATCGTCGCAAACGATTCGACCGGATACTCGCCGATGGCGGTTTCTGCAGACAGCATGACGGCGTCGGCGCGCTCGAAGATGGCGTGCGCGACGTCCGAGGCTTCAGCGCGGGTCGGTCTCGGCGCCGTCACCATGGATTCAAGCATCTGGGTCGCCACGATGACCGGGGTCCCACGCTTACGGCAGGCGCGGATGATCTCGCGCTGAAGCACCGGGACCTGCTCGGGCGAGGTTTCGACGCCGAGGTCTCCACGTGCGACCATCACGACGTCCGCGACCTGCACGATCTCGTCGATATGGGCGGTCGCTTCATGCTTCTCGATCTTCGCGACGATCGGGACGGCGCTCGCCCCCATGAGGTCGCGCAACTCTACGACGTCCGCGGCGCTCCTGACAAACGACTGGGCGACATAGTCCACGCCTGCCTCAAGACCCCAGGCGAGGATTTCACGGTCGTACGGGGTAATGGAGTCGACACCAAGCGTGACCCCTGGCACGTTGACCCCCTTGCGGCTGGAGAGGGGGCCGCCACTAAGCACTCTGGTGTGCACCGCCCGATCGTCCACGGAGCCCACGGAAAGCTCGATCCTGCCGTCATCGATCAGGATGCGGTCGCCCGCGCGCACGTCTTCGGCAAGCGAGCGGTACGTGACGCAGGCGCGCGAAGCATCACCCTCGCACGCCTCGCCTACCAGCGTGAAGGTGTTTCCCTGCACAAGTTCGGTCCCCGATGCGACGCTGCCGACCCGTACCTTGGGTCCGGCCAGGTCGAGCATGATCGCGACGTGGCGGCCCGCGCTCTGCGCCGCCGCCCTCACGGCCTCGAAGCGCACGCGCAGTTCGTCGACTCCGGCATGCGAGGCGTTGAACCGCGCGACGTCGAGTCCGGCCGACACGAGCGCGTCGAGGCGCTCGGCGGTGTCGGTCGCCGGCCCGATGGTGGCGACGATCTTGGTTCGGCGCACGGCGCGGTCCCTTCCCTGAATCGGCCGCCGGAACCGGCGCGCGCACGCCCGGTCTCCTGTCCGGTCTATTCCCCGGCGCGGGTGTCCGAACCCTTCGGAAGGCGGACGATGTGGATCTCGTCACCGTGGCGTCTGACCGTGATCTCCTCGTGGGCGAGCCTGTGCGCGGCCGTCCGCAGGTTACCGTAGAGGCGCTCCACCCCCCTCGGATCGGTCACGATGCGCATCGCGCGATCGCCGCCGGCGAGGAGGTAGCGCACGAGCCGGGTCGCGGTTCCGCGGGGCGGAGGATACGGGGCCGCGATCCGCGTCGCGTCAGCACCCCACTCCGAGACAGGCTCGAGCGTCGGCTCCCAACAAAGCAGGTCGGCCACCAGCACCACGGCCCGCTTGCGGTGCTCGGGTCGCTCGTCATGGCTGGTCACGATGTGCAGGCGCACGTCGATACCCTGCATCGCGGCGCTGCGGGCGAGATACGCCCAGTCCATCGACCCATCGTCGTCGAGCAGCATCACGACGCGCTCCCGCACGCGGATCGCGAGTTCCGTGAGCAGGCGCGACAGACCCCTGCCACGCCGGGGCGTGAAGGTGACCACGGCGACATCGTAGATGTCGTCATGAACGAGGTCCTCGACCATGCCCTGGCGGATGGTCAGGTGCGCGGAGTCGGCCACGTCGCTGGCGAGCAGATGCCTGAGCATGCCCGTGCTCGGCTCCATCGCGGTCACATGCCCGGCGCGCTCGAGCAGCGGCCGTGTCAGAAGCCCTGTCGCGGCTCCGACCTCGAGCAGGCGCGCACCCTCCGGCACCTCGGCCAGCAGGGCGTCGACCAGTTGCGGGAAGACCCGCTCGCGCCCGAAGTCGATGTCGTACTTGTCGGCGAGGCGTTCGCGTTGGGCCAGGGCGGCATCGAGCGACTGTCCGTAGCGTTCCTCACCCTGGTCGGCGGCGCCCGCTGCGCCCTCGGTCATCACGGCGTCTTCCCACCACCCCTACCGGACGTTGTAGAAGGCGTAGGCCCCGGGATACACCGAAGACTCGCCGAGCTCCTCTTCGATACGCAACAGGCGATTGTACTTGGCCACCCGGTCCGAGCGCGCCGGAGCGCCGGTCTTGATCTGGCCCGCGTTCGTGGCCACGGCCAAATCGGCGATGGTCGTGTCCTCGGTCTCCCCGGAGCGATGCGAGATCACGCACGTGTAGCCGGCGCGCTTCGCCATCTCGATGCACTCGAGCGTCTCGGTGAGCGTGCCGATCTGGTTGACCTTGATAAGTATCGAGTTGGCCACCCCCATCTCGATGCCGCGAGCGAGCCGCTCGGTGTTGGTCACGAACAGGTCGTCGCCCACGAGCTGAA
>CAMTXY010000051.1:0-3134 GCA_947085795.1 uncultured Actinomycetes bacterium
CTCTTCCGATCTTCTTCCTGATCATCGCATTCGTAGCGACGCTTCTGTTCTTCCTGATCGCCGCGAAGAAGGTCGCCATCGTGCCGGGCGGGATTGGCAACATTGCCGAGGCGGGCTACGAGTTTATCCGCAATCTGTGCGTGGACAACATGGGCAAGGAGGGGGCGAAGTACGCGCCGTTCATCGGTACGCTCTTCTTCTTCATCCTCTTCAACAACGTGATCGGGCTCATCCCCGGCGCGCTTCCCGGTACCGGATCGATCGGCGTGACTGCGACGTGGGCCGTGATGGTCTTCATCCTCTATAACGCGATCGGTTTCAAGAAGAACGGGTTCATCGGCTATCTCAAGAGCTTCGTTCCGAGCGGCGTCCGTGAGATGCCTGCCTTTGGCCGCTTCACCCTCGGACCCTTCATCTTCGTGCTCGAGATCGTAGGTCACTTCCTGCGTCCGCTCACGCTCGCCGTTCGTCTCTACGCCAACATGTTCGCCGGCGGAATCATTCTCGGCATCTTCGGCATCTTCATGATCCTCGGCGCGAAGCAGCTCGGCGCTCTCGGTATCACGATGACCGGCTTCGGTTTCATGATGCTGATCATCATGTACGGCTTCAAAGTGTTCGTTGCGTTCATCCAGGCGTATGTGTTCGCCATTCTCACCTCCGTCTACATCGGTGGGGCGCTCCACGCTGACGATCACTAGACACTCAGGCGTCAAGGCCGGCACGGGCCGGCATCGGTCGGTAGTCCATAAGGGGACCGGAAGAGGTCCCGGAATGAAGGAGGATCACTGGTGGAAGGCTCTCTGAACGTCCTCGGCGCAGGTATCGCCTACGGCCTCGCCGCATTCGGCCCTGGTCTCGGCATCGGCATCATCGGCGGCAAGGCGGTCGAGGCGATGGCCCGCCAGCCCGAGATGGCCGGTAAGGTCCAGACCACGATGTTCATCGCCATCGCGTTCACCGAGGCGCTTGCGCTCCTTGGCTTCGTTCTGGCTCTTATCCTCGCCGGCTGACAGGTCGGCACCGCGAGAGTGGAGGTTACTGAGCCATGCTAGTAGGAGTCGCATACGCAGCCGAAGAGAGTGGAAGCGCGATTTCGGTCCTCCCCAATTTGGCTGACATCTGGCCATCGATCATCGCGTTCGCCGTCCTGTTCCTGCTGCTCAAGAAGTTCGCGTTCGGTCCCATCTCGGCGGTGCTCCAACAGCGCTCAGACACCATCCGCGAGTCGCTGGAGAAGGCCGAGGAGACCAGGGTCGAGGCCGAGCGTCTGCTCGAGGATTACAAGACGCAGATGGCGGAGGCCCGCTCCGAAGCGGCCAAAGTCATCGAGCAGGGCCGCAAGGTGGCCGAGTCGATGAAGGACGACATCGTCGCCAAAGCCAGCGACGAGGCCGCCGGGATCATCGCCAAGGCTCGTGAGGCGATCGACGCCGAGAAGAAGGCCGCCGTGGCCGAGCTCCAGGCCTCCGTCGCTGAAGTCTCCGTCTTGGTGGCCGGCAAACTCATCGGTGAGAGACTTTCCGCCGACGATCACGTCAAGCTGATCGAGAAGTACGTGGCGGAGGTGGGTAGCTTCAATGACAACTAGCGAAGTCACCGGGACCTACGCACGGGTCCTCTTCGACCTCGCCAGTGCCGCTGACGCTGTTGACGCCGCGGATGAGGGTCTGCGTACCGTCGTCGAGACGGTACGCGGCAGCATGGAGCTGCGAGAGGCCCTGTCCGATGCCGCGATCCCGGGCGACAGGAAACGCGAGATCATGCGCGACCTGTTCTTCGGTGTGGCGTCGCCCGAAGCAGTCGCTGTCGCGACCCTGGTGGTCGAGCGGGGCGCCGTGGCGTCTCTCGGTGAGGTGTACCGCGCATTCGGCGAGATCGCCGAAGCCGAGCGGGGCATCGTGGTCGCCGAGGTGACCACCGCCATCGCGCTCACCGATGCGACCCGCACGTCGTTGGTCGACAAGCTTTCGTCCGCCCTGGGCCACCCCGTGTCGCTGCGCGAGCGCGTCGACGGGTCGATCATCGGCGGCATCCGCATCAACGTAGCTGGCCGCGTGCTCGATGGGAGCCTGATCTCTCAGCTCGACGCGATGCGTGCCGCTCTTTCGAACGCATCGCAGGGAGGTGAGGCGTAAGTGGCTGATATCAGCGCCAGTGCAATCTCCGAGGTGCTCCGGCGGCAGCTCGAGTCGTTCAAGCCCGAGGTCGACGTCCGCGAAGTCGGCACGGTCGTCCAAGTCGGCGACGGTATCGCGCGGGTCGATGGCCTGAAAGGCGCGATGGCAGGCGAGATCCTCGAGTTCATCGGTTCTGGCGGTAAGAACGTCTTCGGCATGGCCCTGAACCTCGACGAGAACGAGGTCGGTGCGGTGCTCATGGGCGACATCACCGCCATCGGTGAGAACGACAGCGTGCGCACGACCGGCCGCATCGTCGAGGTCCCGTCCGGCAAGGCCATGCTCGGCCGTATCGTCGACCCGCTCGGCGAGCCGATCGACGGCAGGGGTCCGATCGCCGCCGAGGGCTACCGCCCGGTCGAGTTCCGCGCGCCCGGCGTCGTCGAGCGCAAACCGGTCCACCAGCCGATGCAGACGGGCATCCTGGCCATCGACGCGATGATCCCGGTCGGCCGTGGTCAGCGCGAGTTGATCATCGGCGACCGCCAGACAGGCAAGACGGCCGTGGCGATCGACACGATCATCAACCAGAAGGGCAAGGACGTCGTCTGTATCTACGTGGCCATCGGCCAGAAGGCCTCCACGGTCGCGGGCGTCGTCGAGACGCTCGCCGAACACGGCGCGATGGAATACACGGTCATCGTCGCGGCCAACGCGTCCGACCCCGCCCCGCTGCAGTACATCGCCCCGATGGCCGGTTGCGCCATTGGCGAGTTCTTCATGTACAACGGCGGCGACGGCAAGCCGGCCACGAAGGATAACCCCGGCCGCCACGTCCTGTGCATCTACGACGACCTGTCCAAGCAGGCCGTGGCGTATCGCCAGATGTCGTTGACGCTGCGCCGCCCGCCGGGCCGCGAGGCGTATCCCGGTGACGTCTTCTACCTGCACAGCCGTCTGCTGGAACGTGCGGTCAAACTCAACGACGACAACGGCTCGGGTTCGCTCACCGCC
>CAMTXY010000052.1:0-2798 GCA_947085795.1 uncultured Actinomycetes bacterium
CGTCTTCTACCTGCACAGCCGTCTGCTGGAACGTGCGGTCAAACTCAACGACGACAACGGCTCGGGTTCGCTCACCGCCCTGCCGGTCATCGAGACGCAGGCCGGTGACGTGTCGGCCTACATCCCGACCAACGTCATCTCCATCACCGACGGACAGATCTTCCTGCAGTCCGACCTGTTCTTCCAGGGCATCCGTCCGGCCATCAACGTCGGTATCTCGGTGTCGCGAGTCGGTGGTAACGCGCAGATCAAGGCGATGAAGCAGGTCGCCGGCTCGCTGCGTCTCGACCTCGCCTCGTATCGCGAGCTCGCCGCGTTCGCGCAGTTCGGTTCGGACCTGGACAAGTCGACGCAGTCCACGCTCAACCGCGGTGCCCGCCTCGTCGAGCTCCTCAAGCAGGGCCAGTACGTGCCCTACCCGGTCGAGCGTCAGGTCATCGCGATCTTCGCCGGCACCAAGGGTTACCTCGATGACATCGCCGTCACAGACGTCCTGCGCTTTCGCGACGGGCTCATCGACTTCGTCGAGAGCGCCTATCCGGAAGTCGGCAAGACGATCATCTCCGAGGGTTCGCTCTCTGAGGAGACGTCCGGGAAGCTCGGCAAGGCCGTCGAAGAGTTCAAAGCCCAGTTCGTGGTCGAGGGCTAGGGACTCGACCATGCCGAATCTTCGCGACATCAAGAAGCGCATAGGCAGCGTGCAATCCACGCGCCAGATCACGCGCACCATGGAGATGGTCGCGACGGCCAAGATCAAGAAGGCACAGGAGCGCATCGAGGCCGCACGGCCCTACGCGCTTTCCATGATGGAGGTCTTGGGTAACGTCGCGCGTTATGCGAAGGGCGCGGAGCACCCCCTGCTTCTCGAGCATGAGAAGATCGCGCGGGTCGCCGCCATCGCGGTCACGTCCGACCGTGGTCTGGCGGGTGCGTTCAACAGCAACATCCTGCGCATGACGGAGCGGTTCATCTCCGAGCAACGGGCCGCAGGCGTCGAGGTCGGCGTCATCGCCGTCGGCAAGAAGGCGGCGGCGTACTTCCGCTACCGCGGCATCGAGCCGATCGCGGCGTATCGCGACGTCTCGGACAAACCGACGTTCATGGACGCCAAGTCGATCGCCGCTAACATAGTGCCGGCGTATGCCGCCGAGGAGATCGACGAGGTTGTTATTATCTTCAACCGCTTCAAGAACGTCGCCGAGCAGGTTCCCGAGCAGCACCGGTTGCTGCCGATCAGGGCGCAACTGCTCGAGGAGGCCGCCGAAGGTGCCGACGTCACCGCAGAGTACGGCTTCGAGCCCGATGCGGAATCGGTGCTCGAATACCTGCTGCCGACGTATATCGAAACGCTCATCTTCCGCGCACTCATGGAGTCGGCCGCGTCCGAGCACGGTGCGCGCCGCAAGGCCATGAAGTCGGCGACCGACAACGCGACCGACATGATCGGAACGCTCACGCGTTCGTACAACCGGGCCCGCCAGGCCGCGATCACCACCGAGATCGCCGAGATCGTCGGCGGCGCGGCGGCTTTGGAGGACTAGATGGCAACGAAAGAAGAGGAAACGCCCATGAACGTCGGACGTATCGTTCGCGTGGTCGGTCCGGTCCTGGACGTTGAGTTCCCGGCCGACTCGATCCCCGCGATCTACAACGCGCTCAAGGTGGACGTCGACACCCCCATCGGCCACGTCAGCGCCATCGCCGAGGTGCAGCAGCATCTTCCCGGTAACCGTGTGCGTGCCGTGTCGATGTCGTCGACCGACGGCCTGCAGCGCGGTATCGAGGTCGTCGACACAGGCGCCCCCATGCAGATGCCCGTCGGTCCATCGACCCTCGGCCGCATCTGGAACGTGGTCGGCGAGCCGATCGACGGCAAGCCCATGCCTGAGGTCGAGGACTACTATCCGATCCACCGCCCGGCGCCGGAGTACGAGGACCTCGAGCCGAAGACCGAGATCTTCGAGACCGGCATCAAGGTCGTCGACCTGCTCGAGCCCTACATCAAGGGCGGCAAGACTGGTTTGTTCGGCGGTGCCGGTGTCGGCAAGACCGTCATCATCATGGAACTCATCAACAACCTCGCGCAGGCGCACGGTGGCACCTCCGTGTTCACCGGCGTAGGCGAGCGCACCCGTGAGGGTACGGACCTGTGGCTCGAGATGAGCGAGTCGGGCGTCATCGAGAAGACGGCGCTCATCTACGGCCAGATGAACGAGCCTCCCGGCGCGCGTCTGCGGGTCGGTCTGGCCGGCCTGACCTCGGCGGAGTACTTCCGCGACCAGGGTCAGGACGTCCTGTTGTTCATCGACAACATCTTCCGGTTCACCCAGGCGGGTTCCGAAGTCTCCGCGCTTCTCGGCCGCATGCCTTCGGCTGTCGGTTACCAGCCCACGCTGGCCACCGAGATGGGCGACTTGCAGGAGCGCATCACTTCGACCAAGACCGGTTCGATCACCTCGGTCCAGGCGATCTACGTTCCCGCCGACGACCTGACCGACCCGGCGCCGGCCACCGCATTCACGCACCTCGACGCGACGACCGTTCTGTCGCGCTCGATCGCGGAACTCGGCATCTATCCGGCGGTCGACCCGCTCGCCAGCACCTCGCGCGCTCTCTCGCCCGACGTGGTCGGCGAGGAGCACTACCGCGTCGCGCGTGACGTCCAGAGGATCCTGCAGCGCTACAAGGACCTCCAGGACATAATCGCGATCCTCGGCATGGACGAGCTTTCCGAGGGGGACAAGCTCACCGTCTCGCGTGCGCGCAAGATCCAGCAGTTCCTCTCGCAGCCGTTCTTC
>CAMTXY010000053.1:0-9041 GCA_947085795.1 uncultured Actinomycetes bacterium
CAAGGACCGCGAGGCACTGTTCGACACGTATCAGCTCCAGTCCGCTATCGAATCCGCGCTCAGCCGCGTGGTCGGCCTTTCGAGCGGCGGCCCCGTCAGCTTCGAGTATCACGTCACCGCCGGATCCCCCGTCGCCGCCGTCGGGTCCGCCTTTCGGCACGTGTGCCTCGCGGCGGAATGACCGGCATCCCGCGCCGCCGGCACCGGCCTTGACGTGTATCTTCGCTTCATCGATGAACATGCCGCTGCTCACGCGCCGACCTCTTCTCACAAACGCGAAGCCCCCCGCCCCGATTCGGAACGGAGGGCTGTGTGCTCGGTCTCGTTATCGCGTCGATACCGGGCCAGTCTCCGCTAGCCCTCGAGCGGTCGCACGTGCACGCGGCGCTTGAGGCCCCGCGTGAACTCGACCACGCCGTCGCTCGTCGCGAACAGCGTGTCATCTCCACCGCGACCCACGTTCTCGCCGGGGTGGATATGCGTCCCTCGCTGCCGCACGAGAATCGACCCGGAGGTGACCACCTGTCCGCCGAAACGCTTGACGCCCAGGCGCTTGGCCTTGGAATCGCGACCGTTCTTCGTGCTGCCGAGGCCTTTCTTATGAGCCATGACTCGCTACCCTGCCTTCGTGCCTTCGGGTGGTATGCCCGCGATTAACCTTCGAACTTCTTGGCGTGGACGCCGCAGTACTTCGAGCCCTCTTTGGGCTTGTTGGCACAAGGGTCGCCGTTGGACTTGGTCGCGCAGCACCGGCCGACCGGCTCCTTCTTGGCACCGCCGGACAGCGACACATCGGTGATCACGACGCGCGTCTGCAGCTGGCGATGACCCTTGAGCCGCTTGTAGCCCTTACGCTTCTTGAACTTGAACACGACCACTTTGTCGCCCTTGAAGTGCTCGACGACCTCGGCGGTAACGGAGGCGGAAGCCAGCGCGTCCGCGCCCGTGACGATCGCATCGTCATCGGCCACGAACAAGACATCGAAGGTCACGGTCTCACCTACAGCCGCGTCGAGCTTCTCGACGACCGCTTCTGTGCCCTTTTCGACCTTGAGCTGCTTACCGCCGGTGGAAACGACAGCGTACATCCTTGGTGACCCTCTCTATCGCTGATTGCGCAAGGGGATATGCTATCAGGGTCGCCGAGGAGCGTCAACGCGAACCCTGCGGTTGTGGTTGTGGCCTGAGGTCGCAGATCCCCCAACGCGGTGGCGTGGCTCCCGTCACGACCCCGTCCTGCCCTCGATCAACACCCGAACCTCAGTCGGTTCGCACGTCTCGTCGGCCACGATGGCCACCTGCTGGCCGGTCGAGGCCCTCAGCGTCGCCACCAGGTTGTGTCCCGGCGCCATCAGCAGTTCGTACGTGTCTGGATTGACCCCGAACAGGTATGCCGGCGAGCGTCCCTGTGCGAGGATCTCGCGTATCCGGCGCTCCACCGCGATACGCCGGGTCATCGGTGAGAGCACCCGTCCGTCGCCGCCACAACACGCGCACGACTCGGTGAGCATGGTGTACAGACCATCGGTCACGTTCTTGCGTGTCATCTCCACGAGTCCGAGCTTGCTCATCTCGGTGACCCGGGTCCGGGTGCGATCGCGCTCGAGCGCAGCTGCGAATCTCCGGTAGACCTCCTTTCGGTGGAACGCGTCCTCCATGTCGATGAAATCGATGACGATGATCCCCCCGATATCGCGCAGACGCAGCTGGCGAGCGATCTCCTCGGCAGCCTCGAGATTCGTGCGGTAGATGGTTTCCTCGAGGCTCTTGCGCCCGACGAACCTGCCTGTGTTCACGTCGATCGCGGTCAGGGCCTCGGTAGGGTCGATGCTGATGGAACCGCCGCTCGAAAGGCCGACCACGCGGCTGAGCGCGGATTCGATAGCGGACTGGAGCTGATACGTGTCGAACAGTGCCTCGCGGTCCTTGTGCATCTGAACGCGCCGGGTCAGATGCGGCGACGTCCTCTTGAGAAACGATGTCACCTTCTCGCACACGCCTCGATCGTCGACGACGAGCCGCTTGAACGTGTCGGAGAACACGTCGCGCACGAGCCGCAGCGCCAAGTCCATCTCTGTGTAGACCACCTCAGGGGCCAACCCCTCGTGCGCCTGGTGGCGTACGCGTTTCCAGAGACGAAGAAGGAATTCCAGGTCCGAGACTATGTCTAACTCGGGAACCCCCGCTGCGACAGTGCGCACGATCACACCTACGCCACTGGGGACGTGCGGTTCGATGATGCCGTGCAGGCGATCACGTTCCGTGTCGTCGACCTTGCGCGACACGCCGACGAAGCTGGAGAAGGGCATGAGCACGAGGAACCGGCCAGGCAGAGTGATCTCCGTGGTCACGCGTGCCCCCTTGGTGCCCATGGGATCCTTGAGCACCTGAACCATGATCTGCTGACCGCCCTGGAGCATGGACTGGATGTCGCGTTTCGGCACGTTCTCGAATCCTTCAGGCGCGACGACTTCGTCCACGTACAGAAATGCGTTCTTCTCCAAGCCGATGTCGACGAAGGCCGCCTGCATCCCCGGCAGGACGTCTTTGACCTTGCCGAGGTAGACGTTGCCGACGACGGAGCGCTTTGGCCGTTCGATGTAGAGTTCCACGAGTTCGCGGTCCTCGAGCAAAACGACGCGCGTCTCATTCGTATCATGCGAGATGAGCATCTCGCGCAGTGGTTCGCTCACCACCGCTCTCCCGTCAGATAGGGCGCCGGAACCCTCCGTTCTCGTCCTCGATGAGGGTGTCCAAGCGCGTTACCAGCGTTACCGCACCGGTGATGCCGCTCCGGGAAAGCACATGTGCGACGAGCGATTCGGGCCTCAGGGAGCCCGTCGGGCCCATCCGTGTCGTAACAGTGACGACGACTTCGTGGAACCCTGCCGATGTGACCGCGATCTCCTTCGGGAGACTCACGGACAAATCGAAGACCTTGCTCTTGCCTCTGTGCTCGACGCGCAGCTCGCCTCCGCGGAGAACGTCCTCCAGCGCATGACTCATTTCTGCCTCGCCAACACCTCCTCCCGTGACGACCGCCTCGTAGACACCGATGGTGCATGAGGCGCCCAGCGACGAGGCCTTATCGGCCACGTACGCGGCTTCTCGCGGCGCCAACTCCGATGCGAGTGCTGAAGTCAACGCTTCGACGACTTGCTTGACGGGCACGTACCGGATCAGCCACACGTCCACATACTCTCGCTCGCCCGCGGTCCCGACGGGAAGCGCCGGTCCGAACGCGAGTCTCATATGCGGATTGAAGCCGTGTGTCACAGCATACGGCAACTCGGCGCGTCGCACACCGCGTTCGATCGCGTGGGAGTACTCGAGGTGCGACAGGAAGCGCAATCTCCCCCGTTTGCCACAACACAAGCGAAGGCGGAACTCACCGGACGCCACGCCGTTCACCACCCAGTACTATCTCGACACCGAGCCCACCGGTCCCACATACTCCGCACCCGGTGCAGCTCTCGAAAGAGCAGTCCGGGGTCACGTGCCCTTCGATCGCCCGCTCCCACTCACGCCACAGGTAGTCGAACGAGACACCCGACGAGATGTGCGACCACGGCAGCACGTCGCACGCGCCGTACGAGCGCTGTGCCGTGGATTCGAGGTCGAGACCAGCAGTCGAGAACGCCTCGGTCCATCGGTCGAGCGAGAAGTGCTCACTCCATGCGTCGAATCGGGCACCTGCCCGCCACGCGGCCTCAATGCCGCCTGACACCTCGCGTCCTCCTCGAGCGAGAGCGGCCTCCAGCACTGAGACATCGGCATCGTGCCATGACAGATCCACGCCTTTGCGCGGCATCGATTCGCGCAGGACCGCCTGGCGCCGGTCGATCTCGACACGCGGAATCTGCCCTTTCCACTGAAAGGGGGTGTGTGCCTTGGGAATGAAGGTTGAAACCGACACGCCGATCTTGATCGCACCGCGCTGGTCAGGCCGCGTTGCGGCACGGGCGGCCGCCTGGACGTTCGCGATCAGCCGGCCGATACTGCGGATGTCCTCGTCGGTCTCTGTCGGAAGGCCGATCATGAAGTACAGCTTGATGCGACGCCAGCCTGAGGCGAACGCGGTCTCGACGGCGCCCAGCAGGTCTTCCTCGGACACGTTCTTGTTGATGACATCCCGTAGCCGCTGGGTGCCGGCCTCCGGGGCCAACGTCAGCCCGGTCGTGCGACCCGGCCCGGAGACAAGACGGGCCATCTTCGAGCTGAAGGCGTCGACCCGCAGGCTCGGTAACGAAACTGCGATCCCGGTACCCTGAAGCCGATGGCCCAGCCGTAGCAACACCTCTTCGAGTTGCGAGTGGTCGGTGGTGGACAGCGATGTGAGAGACACCTCATCGTAACCTGTACAGTGAAGTCCCTCCATGACGTCGCGTACGATGGCATCGGCGTCGCGTTCGCGAACCGGTCGATACACCATGCCGGCCTGGCAGAACCTGCAGCCCCTCGTGCATCCCCGCAGCACCTCGATGGCGATCCGATCATGCACCACGTCCATATAGGGTACGACCGGACGGACCGGAGCACGGAACTCGCCGAGGTCCCCCACGACCCGCTTGGTGACAACCGGAACGGACGTATCGGTCCCCCGCCCGCCGGCCAGGCCGCCCGGTACGCCGGACGGAACGTGCAGCGACGGCACGTACACGCCGGGAATCCGCGCCAGATCCCGTAGGACCTCGGGCCGAAGCGCACCGCGGGCGCGGGCCCGACGGTGCGTTTCGACGATGTCGACGACCGCCTGCTCGCCTTCGCCTATCAGTAGCGCATCGAAGAACGGGGCCATCGGCTCGGGGTTGTACACACACGGCCCTCCACCGACGACGAGGGGATGCCCGTCGTGCCGGTCGGCGGAACGCAGGGGTAGCCCGGCGAGGTCGAGGGCCTCGAGAACGTTGGTGTACGTCAGCTCGTATGGCAACGTGATGCCGAAAAGATCGACCTCGGCCACCGGCGTCACCGATTCCAGGGTGAACAGCGGGACTCCAGCCGAACGCATCGCCTCGATCATATCGAGCCACGGCAGGTAGACACGCTCCGCAGCGACGTCATCAAGCGAGTTGAGCCGCTCGTACAAGATGGCGAGCGCCTGATTAGCCATGCCGATCTCGTAGACGTCCGGATACAGTAGGGCCGTCCGGTACGCCGCTTCCCGGTCGCGTACAGCACCCCACTCGGAATCGACGTAGCGTGCGGGTCGCTCGACGAGCCCAAGCAGCGGCTCGACCCGGTCCCAGACGCTAGACACCGGACGAAGACTCCCCGGACGAAGGCTCCCCGGCTCCGACTTCGAACCGGCCGCCCTTGCGCTCCGCGAACCGGACTCGCAGCTCGTCGAAACGGCGACGCAGTCCCTCGACATCCACGCCGCCCTCGAAGTACGTGATCGCCGCGTAGCCCATCGCGAGCGTGCCCGCGTAACCGATGCCGCCCTTGACCGCCCAGCCGAAACCGGGGAGCAGACCGGCGAACTGCCGTGCGACGGCGCGCAGCGCGAACGCTCCACCGACCACACCGAGCAGTTCGCGGGCCCGTTCGGCACCGAGCCGCTCGCCATAGGCAGCCGCGATCTGCAGGACCATCTTGGCCTGGTTGGCCGTCATGAGCGGCATATCGGTGCCGGGAATGAGGGTGACACCGCCGATCAGCGCGTTCTGCAGCGCCGTGTTCTTGACGTGCTCCAGGGCGACGGCCCTTCGCATGAAGGCGAAGTTGTGCGCGAGCGCAAGGCGCTTGCCACGCAGATGCGCGGAAAGCCAGTCACCGAGCTCGACTTCGATGAGCCGGTCGGGGTCGTCCTCGTCCACAAGCGTGTCGAGTATCGGATGTGCGAACAACCGGGCGACATCATCACGGTCGGCCGCGAGGGCCACGACAGCGGTGGGGACCGCCCGTCCTCTCGCCTCGGCCAGAGATTCCCGTAGCCCGCCGGAGCCGCTGCCGCCGACCCCGATGACAGCGTCGGCCGACGGTTCGATTATCAACTTGGTGCCCGGCTCGGTCACTTCGACGTGCAGCCGCGTACCGGAGCTTCGGGGACGCATGTGCTCCCGAACCGCCTCGACGAGCGCGTCAGGAGCGTCGAACTCGACGAACACCGCGATGCGCAGCAGCTTCTCGCGCTCTTTCTTGATCTGCGACCCGCTTCGCACCAGGTCGATCACGTCCACCGGTAAGCGCATGGGATGCGTACCCCCTCCTCGGCGATGCCGATCACGTGCCGTAACGGCGGGCCCAGACCGACAGTAACATACCCGTTCCAGCGAGATTGACGATCATGAACGAGGATCCGAAGCTCATGAACGGCAGCGGGAGACCCGCGATGGGCATCAGGCCGATCGACATGCCGACGTTCACGAGTATCTGGAACACCCACATACCGACAAGCCCCGCTGCGATGAGCGAGCCGAACAGGTCGCGGGCTTGCGCGGATATCTCGAGCGCCGTGATCAGCAGCGCGAGATACAGGCCGAGAAGCACCATCGCACCCGCGAAGCCGAGTTCCTCGCCGAGGACCGCGAAGATGAAGTCGGTGTGGCGCTCGGGGAGGAAGTTGAGGTTGCCTTGGGTACCCCAGCCCAGGCCCTTGCCTGTCAGGCCACCGGATCCGATGGCTATCTTGGACTGCGCCAGGTTGTAGCCTGCGCCTCTCGGGTCGAGCGAGGGGTCGACGAAGACAAGCAGACGCTTTTTCTGGTAGTCGGCGAGCATATCGGTCTTGAACACCACGCCTAACGCAAGGACTCCCACCAGCCCTATGACGAGAAACCACTGCGGCTTCATGCCCCCCACGAGAAGCATCCCGAGCGTGATAGCCACGAACACCAGACCTGTGCCGAGGTCGGGCTGGAGCATGATGAGCCCGAGCGGCAGGGCGAGATGGCCGAGGACCTTGAGCACGTCTTTCGTCGTGTCGACACGCCCTTTGTACTGGGATATCACGATGGCCATGACGAGAATCGTCACGAGCTTGGCGGGTTCCGAAGGCTGGAACAGCCGCACGCCGGCGATCTCCAGCCACGCGGTCGCACCTTTCGCGGTCGCCCCCAGACCGGGTATCCGGGGCGAGAGAATCAGAAACGCGTTGAATGCGACGAGCGGTCCGAGCCAGCCGTGGAAGTCACGGTAGTCGATCCGCCATGCGATGACCATGAGCACGAGGCCGAGGCCGATACCGAACAGATGGCGCTGGAACATCGAACCGCCAGCGCCCATGCCCGACGTCGCCGACTGCACCATGACGCTGCCGTACAGCGTGAGCAGCACGATCGTGGCCAGCAACGGGATGTTGACCCAGCGCGTGAAATCGCTTATGTCCCGACGTACCATCCCCTACCTCGACTCGTCCGTCGCGGTCACGCGCTCGATGGGCAGACCGAGCAACGCCGAGAGTATCTCTCGTGCTGCCGGCGCCGCGATCGCACCTCCACCACCACCCTGCTCGACGACGACCGCGACCGCATAACGCGGGTCGTCCGCCGGCGCGAACGCAGCGAACCACGCGTGGTTGTCCTTGGTAGCCACTTGAGCGGTCCCTGTCTTACCGGCGACCGCGACAGGGAAGCCCCGGAACGCGCTCGTGCCCGTACCGTCCTTGGTGACTCCCACGAGCATGCGCTTGATGATATCGAGATCACGATCGGAGACCTCGGGCTCGAACGACGCTTCGGGCTGGAACTCCAGTATCGGCTGACCCTTCGAGTCGAGCACGTGGTCGAGCACGTGCGGGCGCATGACCACACCACCGTTGGCGATACCGGCGTACGCTGCGGTGATCTGCAACGGGGTCACAAGGACGTCACCCTGCCCGATCGCGAGATCGACGGCCTCGCCGGGAAGCCACGTGCGGAACTCCGGATAATCCTTGTTCAGGGCTGCTTTCCACTTCGCGTCCGGTATGCGTCCCTCCACCTCACCCGGCAGATCGATACCGATCCGCTGACCGAAGCCCCACTGTCGGGCGTACTCCTGCAGCTTCTCGTCTTTCCGTTTGTAGAACGCGTATCCGATCTCGTAGAAGACCGTGTTGCAGCTCTTGATCATACCGTTGTGGAAGCTGATGGTCCCGTGACCCCGCCGGTTCCAGCAGAACTTCGGCCACTGCTCGCCCATCTCCGTCCAGCGGCCTTCGCAGTAGTACGTCTTCCACTCGCTCGTCACCCCGTGTGACAGTCCGGCCAACCCGGTCATGATCTTGAACGTGGACGCTGGGGGATACAATCCCATGATGGCGCGATTGTTCAGCGGATACTCGCTGCCCTTGGCGTTGAGACGTTTCCAGTTCGCCATGGAGATACCGCCGAGGAACACCGTAGGGTCGTAGGTCGGCAGACTCGCCATGGCCAGCACTTCTCCTGTGCGGATGTCGAGCGCGACCGCAGCCGCCGCGCGGGCGTTCACGAAATCGTCCTTGCGCGCCTCGGCAAGCGCTCGTTCGAGCGCCTCCTCGGTCACGCGCTGGACCTCGAGATCGAGCGTGAGAACCACGTCTCGTCCCGGAACGGGTCCTATCTCCTCGATCACCGCACGCGGGCGTCCGGTCGCATCGACCTCGACCCTGCGGTAGCCCTTGTCGCCCTGAAGCACCGACTCGAACTGCCGCTCGGCGCCGCTCTTGCCGACGGTGTCGCCAAGCGCGTACGTGGAGAAGTCGGATTCGGCGAGCTGCTTCTCGGAGATCTCGCCGGTGTACCCGAGCACGTGAGCCGCAACGTCACCGTTGGGATACTCGCGAATCGGAACGACCTGGATCTCGACACCCGGGAACTCGGCCTCGTGCTCGGCAAGGTAGGCGACGACCTCGGGACTCACGTCGATCGCGACGATTCTCGGCCTGAGCGCGGCCTCCTTGACTGAGGACACCCGCTCGCGGATCTCCTCGAGCGGCATCCCGAGCACACCTGCGAGTGCGACGAGCACCTGCTCGTCATCTTTGGTCGAGCGCTCCGCCACAACGGCCAGCGTCGGACGGTTGGTCACGAGAGATCGGAAGAGCACACGTCTGAACTCCAGTCACTAGCATAACCATC
>CAMTXY010000054.1:0-4203 GCA_947085795.1 uncultured Actinomycetes bacterium
GCCCACTCCGCGCATCTCACTCCTCGCCAGTCAGCCAGAGCTCCCCGAGCTCCCGCGTGATGCTGTTCCCTCCGGGCGGCACACCGAGATCGTGTATCCCGCCCGTCCGGCCCGCCCGTCCCGGCCCACGTCCGCGCGCACGCTTGCCGCTGGCCGCTTCGAATGCAGACTCGCGACCCCTCACCTCGGCACCGTGCGGCGCGTGGGCGACCACGCGTGCGGCCAGCTCGCTGTCGGAGCTCACGAGACACACGTGCTCGCGCGCGCTCAACGCCAGTGCCGCAAGCACGTCATCGGCGCTGCCGTCCCGCGAGAATCGGACCTCGACCGGCGCGCCCCCTGCCGAGGAAACCCCATGACCGCCCTCGCCGTCGAAGACCACCACGATGCGGCCGGCGCCAAGAAGCTCGCGTCCCCGCGCACGCAACCGCGCCACGAGCGCGTCGCGTTGTTCCTGAAGCGTCGCGCCGCTGGTGGCGGGATCGGACTTCGTCACATTGTAGCCGTCGACCAGGAAAATCATAGGCGACATGCTACGCCTCATCGCACACGAACGCGAGGCGGCGTGAGGGGTTTGTGAGGGGTGAGGGGCGCGCCTGTGCGGACCTGCGGCGTGACCGGGTGTGTCGCGGCCCACCCGGCCCAGAAGTTTCAAGTAGCCGTAGCCAAACCTTGCAATCAGCCGATACCATGATGCCGTTCGGCGTGCCCGGGCCTACCTGCACGGCGGCCAGGATCATGACGGTCGCGTCGCTTGCCGCCCCTGTCGGGTGCGCGCGCCGCGGCAGCGATCCGGTCGTCATGTTGCGCCCACCGGTCACGGAGACGCCGCCTGCCGAGGTACCCGCGACCGGATCTCGGCTAGACGAGATCACGCTGTCGCTCGAACCGGTGGTGGACGGGTTCCGCCAGCCGCTGCTCGTGACCAATGCGGGCGATGGCGCCGGCCGCCTGTTCATCGTCGAGAAGGCCGGACTCATCAAAGTCATGCGCGATGGCGATGTGCTGAGCGTCCCGTTCCTCGACCTGTCGGGCGCCGTCAGTACCGAATCGGAACGCGGGCTTCTGGGTCTGGCATTCTCGCCGGAGTACAAGCGTAACGGCCGCTTCTACGTGAACTACACCGACCGCACCGGGACGACCGTCGTCTCGCGTTTCTCCGTCTCCCCGGCCGATGCCGATGTGGCCCAACCGGAAACCGGGCAAGTGCTCCTGCGGATCGAACAGCCATTCGCGAACCACAACGGCGGTGGCATCGCCTTCGATCCGGACGGACATCTCTTGATAGGCATGGGCGACGGAGGCTCGGCCGGCGACCCTCAAGGTAACGGTCAGGACCCGCACTCACCGCTGGGCAAGATGCTGCGCATCGACGTGGGCGAATCCGGCGAACCGCCGAGGGGAGACCCGTACGGCATCCCGGCCGACAACCCATGGGCCGAGCCGGGCAGCGACGAAGGCCCGCTTCCCGAGATCTGGGCGCTCGGACTGCGCAATCCGTGGCGATTCAGCTTCGACCGCGAGACGGGAGACCTGTGGATCGGCGATGTGGGGCAAGGCGTGCGCGAGGAGATCGATTTCGAGCCGGCCGGCTCCTCCGGAGGGCTCAACTTCGGCTGGAACGTGCTAGAAGGGACACAACCCTACCCGCCCGGCAGCGATCCGGGCGACACGGCCGCGTTCACGATGCCGGTAATCGAGTACGCCCGCGAGGCCGGACAGTCGGTCACGGGCGGGTACGTGTACCGGGGCGATGCGTATCCGCGCATGCGAGGGGTCTACCTCTACGGTGACTTCGGCAGCGGACGGATCTGGGGGCTGGTGCGAAACGGCAGCGGCTGGGAGAACCGCCTGCTGCTGGAGAGCGGGCTTGCGGTCGTGTCGTTCGGGGAAGCCGAGAACGGTGAGGTCTACGTCGTCGACTTCGGCGGCGGCGTGTATCGCGTCACCGACGAGTGAGCGAGCCGGGTCAGATGAGCCCTATGCCGTCGACGCACGACACGTTCACCAAGACGGCGTCACCTTCTTGCCGAGATACCGGGACTAAAGAGCCTCGACGAGCGCGTCGACGTCCGGCGGCGTGGTGTCCCACGAGGTCACCCAGCGGACCTCGACTTCCGCCTGCCCGGGCCGCTCGTCCCACACGTGGAAGCAGAACCTGTCCATGAGCGGCGGCGCCACGATGCGCGGGAGTAGTGCGAAGACCTCATTGGCCTGCACCGCCTGCGTGACCGTGACGTCGGCTTCGCGTGCGCCCTCGGCGAGACGGGCACCGTCGACGTGCAGCAGCATCCCGTGCTCGTGAGCAAGGTCGGCCAACGCCCGGATCTCCTCGGCGGTGTAGATGGTTCCGTACTCGCTGGCTTGAGAGATGGAGATGACGCGGGGTTGTGTATGATGCTCTGAACCGAAACCGGTGAGGCGGGGTGCGACAAGCGCGGGAGTGAGCTTGCCGTCAGGCGTCCCGACCGGCACGAGCTTGACGCCGGCGACCCGCTCGGGCGCGCCGCATTCGTCGGAGTTGATGTGCGCGGTGCTCGCGCAGACCACGCTGTCCCACTGCCGGCACACCGCTCCTAGAGCGACGATGTTGGCGCCGGTCCCGTTGAACGTGAGCGCGACGTCGGTATCGGCGCCGAAGTGCTCACGGAGCAGCTCCGTAGCCCGGGCGGTCCAAGGGTCGGCGCCGTAGGCGGGCACATGCCCGACGTTGGCCGCCATGATCGCCTCCAGCACGCGGGGATGGACGCCGGCATGGTTGTCCGAACCGAAACCGCGCCGTGTCTGCTCGACAGAGATCATACGCGCTCTCCTCCGTCCGGTGTGGCGGCGTCCGGCGACGCTCCGAACAGCCGATCGCATTCGGCGACGTACTCCTGCAGCGGCCCAGGAAGCACCCCGACTGGGCCGGGTGCGGGCATCGGCCCGGAGTGGTAGGTGTCCCAGAACAGCACGCGATCGCGCGCCGGATCTAGGCACCCATCTCGCGTGTCGGCCACGAGCGCGGCCAACGCCTTGCCCGTGTAGGTGGTCTCGAGCTCGAGGTTCCGCGCCTCGGCGAGCGCGACAGCCTCGCTGCTCTCGGGTGTCGGCACGCCGTATCCGGGTTCGAAGAAATCGTGGCGCAACTCGAATCGCAGGTCGCCGAAGGCCGGGGCCGGAAACGCGGGGTCAACAGAGCGCAGGAGCTCCACGATTCCGGCGGCGAGCTTCGCGGCGAAGGCCTCGTTGGCGATCTCGTCGGGCGTGACGCGAACCGCGACGACGCGGGTGGCCGCACCCCGCTCGAGGTGCTCGAGCGCGGCGAAGCCGACGGCGAGCCCGACCGCCGTGCCGAGCGTCCCGCCGGCGACGTAAACGACGTGAGGCGCGGTGAAATCGCATGGCGCGATGCTCGTAAGGCTGAGGCCAGCCTCCTCGGCCTGAGCGATGACCTCAAACGCGGCGTTGACGTATCCCACCGCACCGAGCGCGTTCGTCCCACCCATCGGAATCACGAACGGCTCGATGCCGTCCCGGGCCTGAAGTTCTCGCTTCACGCGCACCGCATCGCGCCGGCCATCCCACCCGTCGATCGGATGGATGTGGGTCCTAAGCGCCGCGTGTGCGAGCAGGGTCGCCGCAGCGAACGGGCCGGGCGCCTGCGGCGAGAGCACGACGTGCGGTTCGAGCCCGAGCGCGCTCGCGTGCACGGCGGTCGCCAGCGCGTGATTCGAGCCGTACGCGCCGAAGGTGATGACCGCGCGGCGCCCCTCAGCGACCGCCGCACCGAGCAAGAACTCCAACTTGCGAGCCTTGTTGCCGCCGTACGCACCGTTCGTGAGGTCGTCACGCTTGACCCACAGCCCGCGAAGCAGTCGTGCCTGCTCGGCGTCCTCATCGCGCGGCAGCAGGCTAGCGCAGTCATCAACCGGTGTGGGCAGGTCGCAGATCTCGACGCGTGAAAGCGCGGCGAGTCGGGGGAAGCGTGCGAACAGCGGGATAGTCATGGGCGCCCCTACTCGTAGGCGATCGCGTCGCGGACGCTGACCTGCGAGGCGCGGTACGCCGGCAGCAGACTCGCACCGACCGCGATCGCAAGCACGCTCGCGAACCATATACCCACACCGGACCACGAGAACTCGTAGGCCAGCGGCAGGTTCATCGCCACGGAGAGCATGTCGGTAATCACGACGCTCATCGGCCACGACAGCACCGCGCCGA
>CAMTXY010000055.1:0-3501 GCA_947085795.1 uncultured Actinomycetes bacterium
ACTCTTTCCCTACACGACGCTCTTCCGATCTTCCGCCGCGCGCTCGGACTCGGGCACCGACGTCTCCTCGATGCTCCCCCCGGCGAGCATCTGACCAACGAGGTACTCCTTCATTTCGTCATCACCGATGACGTACGGGCTGCGCCACTCGCCGGGCAGCGTCGCGGTCTGGATGCTCTCGGTGCCCACGCCCTTGAGCGACTGGGCGAGGGCGAGTACCTGTGAGACGCCCATGTCGGTGACCACGAGCTCAGAGAACTCGCTGGCCATCTTGGGAAGCTTGAGGAGATTGCCCCAGCTCACCGACTGATTCGCGAGCGCCTTGAAGAAGTTCTGCTGGTGTTGCATGCGCGTGAAGTCCGAGTCAGGGAAGTCCCGGCTGCGCACGTATGTGAGCGCGTGCTCCCCGTCGAGCAGCTGGTATCCGGGGGCGATGTAGCTCGCGCGCCTGCCGGGGCTGTGGCTCGCGGCCTTCTGATCGTCGATCTCGACGTCGACGTCGATGTAGATGCCGCCCATCGCATCCACAATGCCCTGGAAGCCGGAGAAGTCGATCTCCATGTAGTGGTTGATGGGCAGGCCCAGATACTCCTCGACCGTGTCGATCATCAGGCTCGGCCCGCCGATGGCGGTCGCAGCGTTGATCTTTCTTGCGCCGTTGCCGGGTATCTCCACACGCGTGTCGCGGGGTATAAAGATCATCCACACGCGGTGTTCGGCCGGGTCGATGCGGGCGACGATGATGGTGTCGGCGCGAGCAGCCCCCTCATTGAGGCGTGCATCGCTACCGAGGAGCAGCAAGTTGAACGGCTGCTCGCGCTCCTTCTTGGTGAGCGCCTGCTCTACCGCCTCGTCGTCCTTCACGGTCTCCTGCATCCGCCCCTCGATTCCCCGGATGAATACATACGCCCACACCACGCCCACGACCATGAGCACGCCGAGCGCGATGACCACACCCGCAGCGATGCGCTTGGCGCGACGGCGGCGCCGGTCGCGGTGAGCGCGGGTGCGGGGCGCACCCTCGACGGGTATGGCGACGCCAGTGCGGCGTCGACCGTCGCGGCCTGCGCGGTCGGTGTGTCGCCTCCTTGGCGAGGAGTGTTTGCTCATCGGTTCAGCTCCCATGGCCCTCTAGGGCCGTATCGGTTCTTTCGGCACGGAAACGAGCGGATAACGTCTAGAAGCGAACGACCGTCTCCTTGTCGTAAGACTTGAGCACATTGCGGGTGTCGAGCACGAGTTGGGCGCTATCGACGACGAGCTTGTAGTCCACGTCGGCGTGGTCGGTGACGATGAGCACCGCGTCCGCGCGCGACAACTCCTCCTCGGTCAGCTCGACCGAGTGCACCGGCCCGCCTTCCGCGGAGAAGGCGACCACGAACGGGTCATGGTAGACAACATCGACCTCTTTGTCGCGCAAGAGATCGGCGATCTTGATCGCCGGGGACTCGCGCACGTCATCGATGTTGGCCTTGTACGCGACACCCAGCATCAGGATGCGCGCATCTGCGAGCGGCTTTCGGTGCCCGTTGAGCGCGTCCATCAGGCGTCGCACGACGTAGTACGGCATGTCCTCGTTGATCTTGCCCGAGAGCTCGATGAACTCGGTGTGGAAGTCGTACTCGCGGGCCTTCCACGACAGGTAGAACGGGTCGATCGGGATGCAGTGACCGCCAAGCCCCGGCCCGGGGTAGAACGGCATGAAGCCGAAGGGTTTCGTCTTCGCTGCGTCGATGACCTCCCAGAGGTTGATGTCCATGCGCTCGGAGAGCCGGAGTAACTCGTTGACGAGCGCGATGTTCACGCTGCGGAAGATGTTCTCGAGCAGCTTGGTCATCTCTGCGGCACGTGTCGAGGAAACGGGGACCACTGTGTCGATGAACCGCCCGTACAGAGCGACCGCGGTACGAGTGCACGCAGGCGTGACACCGCCGACGACCTTCGGCGTGTTCCTCGTCTGATGCGTCTTGTTGCCCGGATCGACACGCTCCGGAGAGAAGGCCAGGAAGAGGCCGGTCCCCACGCGGAGGCCGCCCGACTCGAGGATAGGCTGGATGACCTCCTCGGTCGTACCGGGATAGGTGGTCGACTCCAGCGTGACGAGGACGTCGGGCTTGAGGTGCGGAGCCACCGCGCCGGCTGCAGCCTCCATGTAGGAGGTGTCGGGCGCCTTGCGCTCATCGAGCGGCGTCGGCACACAGATGGCGATAGCGTCACACTCCGCAGCACGCGAGAAGTCCGTCGTGGCCTCGACCAGCCCCGCATCCACCAGGGACTTGAGCCGCTCGGTCGGAACGTCGGGGATGTAGCTCGTCCCCTCGCCGACAAGCGCTACTTTGGCCTCGACCACGTCGAAGCCGATGACACGGTGTCCGGCCCCCGCCATCTCCACAACGAGTGGTAGACCGACGTAACCGAGGCCCACCACGCCGAGCACCGCGCTTCCGTCGGCTATGCGCTGTTCGACTCCCATACCTGCCTCTGCTCCGTCACATTCGCGCCCGCCCCGCACGGCGCGATTCGGCTGAAACCTTGTTATTATATCGCGAACATGAGTTCCCCGGCGCATGCGGTCTCGCCGCCGACGGTTGCCACCGCATCACCGAATCCGATCGCCCCGCGGGAGCGCGTGATCTTGACCTCGAGCCGGAGCGTGTCTCCGGGACGCACCTGCCTCTTGAAGCGCACCTTGTCTATCCCGGCGAAGAGCGCGAGCTTACCCTTGTTGGCCTCCACCGACAGCAGCGCAACCGCGCCTACCTGGGCGAGCGCCTCCACGATGAGCACACCGGGCATCACAGGGTGGTCCGGGAAGTGGCCGGGGAGGAACGGCTCGTTGATGGTGACGCTCTTGATGCCGACGGCACGCTCCCCCTCGACAAGCTCCTCGACCCGGTCGACGAGCAGGAAGGGCCGCGGTGCGGGATGATCGCCTTGATCGCGTCTCGGTCGAACATGACGCCCTCCTACTCCTCGCGAAGTTCGATATCGGCACCGAGTGACGTCATCTTCTCGACGAAGCGCTCATAGCCCCGTTCGATGTGGTGGATGTCGATGACCTCGGTGACACCGTCGGCGACGAGTCCCGCGAGCACGAGCGCGGCACCACCGCGCAAATCCGGCGAACGCACCGGTGCGCCGGAAAGCTGCTTGACGCCTTTGACGAGCGCGTGATGCCCCTCGATACGTACGTCGGCAGCCATGCGCGTGAGTTCATCGGCGAACATGAAGCGGTTCTCGAAGACGTTCTCGGTGATGACACAGCTTCCCTCGGCGATGGACATGAACGCCATGAACTGCGCCTGCGGCAAGGATGAATGCCCAAGCTGCGCTCCTATCTTTAAACTGATGCAGGCCGTTGATGAGTATATCCCCACTCCCAAACGGGAAACAGACAAACCCTTCCTAATGAGCGTAGAAGACGTATTTTCTATCTCGGGAAGAGGAACCGTTGGTACCGGACGTGTAGAGCGCGGAGTGGTCAAATTAAACGAGGAAGTA
>CAMTXY010000056.1:0-3091 GCA_947085795.1 uncultured Actinomycetes bacterium
GACGAACACCCTGTGCGCGGCTCCGTCCGTCAGCCCGTCGGCTCTCTCAAGACCCCCAGCCGCAGAGGCCGCTGCGAGGAACCCGTCTGCCAGATGCTTCCACTCAATCACGGTGCACTCGTCGATGACCGCCGAACACGACCTGCGCGCCAAGGACACGCGGCGGCCGACTTCGCCGCCCAGGTCACGTTCTGCCGCGTCGAGCAGCGCGTGACCGTCGTAGCGACAGCGCCTCCACGCTTCATCGATGAGCGCGATGTCATTCCCGGACACCGGACAGTACGGGCTCAGGAGGTATGCGAGCAGCCGCTCTCTCGTCGTTTCGGCGTCGCTGCACGCTTCGATGAGCGCAAGCATCGCCCGCCCGAACGCGGTATCTGCGAATGGGATACTGACATCAGCGTCGACCGCGAGGCCGTGGTTCGCGAGGGCTGCGGCCACACGTCGAACCCGTGGTGCCGCCCGGCGAAAAACGATCGCGATCCGCTCTGGAGCCATCCCCTCCTCGACGAACCGCGCCGCCATGCGGGTGGCCAGCGCAACCTCGGCCTCGAATCCTGCCGCCTCTGCCACGACGACGTGTCCGCGCGAATCGATGACCTCCGACGGGCGGTACAGGGCCGCCTCGACGCGCGCGAGTTCGTGATCGACGACCGGCGTGAGCAGCCGGTGATGCATCTGCGCGCACTGAGAGTCGTGAGATGAGGGGGTCGAGCGCCTCCGTCGCCGGGAAGCCTTCTTCCCAGCCGATAGCCATGGATACGTCGTTTGATGCCGACAGCGCTGTCAGAAGACGCTCCTGGGCGGTCGACAGATCGGTGAACCGGTTCAAGGCCACCGGACCTGGCAGAGACGGGTCGATATCGCACAACAGCGACGATGCTTCTCCTGGCTCGACGAGCAGAAAGTCCCGACACAACGACCGGTAGGCCTCGATGATGCGCGCGAGCTCCCGGTCGACCGCGGTGTTCGTCCCGCCGAGATCCTCTCCCGCCGCCAGTCTTGCGGTATCTGCCATCGAGCGCACGAACCCCGGGCGTCCGGCCGCCTCGGTGAGACGCCGAAGCGGGGTCTCGCGCAACGCCCGTTGAACGAGCGCCGCCCGTGTGGCCGGGGTGATCGGGCGGCGCCCGTCGCCGTGTAACGCCCACAGGCTTGTGACCCAGCGGTCGAGGGTCGTGACCCTGATCCCGGAGACGCCCTTGTCGGCGAATTCGGTGATGGCGCGCCTGGCGTCCGGGAAGGACGGCAGGAGCAGCGTTGGCGACGCCCCTTCCTCGGCGGCTTTGACAAGGGCGGCGTGGAGATGCCCGGTCTTGCCGGTATGGGGACGCCCCGTGATGAGTGTCAGTGGCATGCCATTCCCTTCATCCGAGGGACACGATGGCACACCGCGCTGACATCGAATGGGCTATGATGAGGCCTGGGCCTGCGTGTATCGCCGCACGCCCTCCCTGATCTCCTGCACCTTACGCCACGCAGCCTCTTCATCACGGCCGAGGTAGTGTTCCACCTTGCCGCCGATCATTTCGGCGGCATGTTCCGCACGCTCTGCGACGGCACGCGCCACCTGCGCCGCTCGCAGCGCCTCGTCGGCGAGGCGTCGACGAGTACGCGCACCGCTGGCCGGAGCGAACAGGAGGCCGATAACGACTCCGATCACCAGGCCGGTGAGGGTGCCGATCAGGAAGTACTCCGCTCTGTGACGCATCACACATCCCCCTCTGAAGCGGCCGGGATATCCCCTGTGAGCACGCGGAATATCCGCTCTAAGTCGTCCTCTCCGTGGAACTCGATCTCTATCTTGCCCTTCTTGGATGTCTGTTTCACCCGCACGCCGGTTCCAAGAAAAAGCCTTAGCTTGCGTGCGACCACCTTGAACGATTTCGGGGTGACCGGCCGTGGAACACGGTCGGATCGGCCCGCTGCGTACAGGCGAGCGAGGTTCTCGGCTTCGCGCACCGACAGCCCTTCGGCGGCGAGCTTCTCGGCGAGCTTGACGCGCAGCGTCTCGTCGGGAACCGACAGCACCGCTCGCGCGTGTCCTGCCGATAGACTGCCTGCGTACACGAGCTCCTGCACCTCTTCCGGCAGATCAAGCAACCGAAGCGCGTTCGTGATGGCCGACCGGGACTTGCTCACCTTCTCAGCGAGTTCCGCTTGGGTCATCTGATGGTCTGTCAGCAACCGCCGGTAACCACGGGCCTCCTCTATCGCGTTGAGATCCTCTCGCTGGAGATTCTCGATCAGGGCGATCTCAAGGGACTCGGAGTCCGATACGCCGAGAATCCGAACGGGGACCCGCTCGAGACCGGCCGCCCGGGCGGCGTGCCACCGCCGCTCGCCTGCGATGATCTGATACCCGTCTCCGAACGGACGGACGATGATCGGTTGCAGAAGGCCCACCTTCTTGATTGAATCCGCGAGCTCGGTCAGGCTTTCCTCGCCCATGTCCGTCCGCGGCTGCTTCGGGTTCGGCACGATGAGCGATGTGGCGATATCGTGCTCCTCACCCGCCTCGTCGCGCGCCACGTTAGGAATGAGAGCCGACAATCCTCGACCAAGCCCTCGCTTGTTAGACACGGGACACCACCTCCTCCGCCAGACTCCGGTACGCGACCGCACCCTTCCCGGTGGGATCGTACAGCGTGATGGGTTGACCGAAGCTGGGAGCCTCGGAAAGCCGTACCGTTCGTGGAACCAGCGTGTCGAAGACCTTGCCGTCGAAGTGCTCCCGCACCTCTTCCACGACCTGCTGTGACAGCCGAGTGCGGGAATCGTACATGGTCATGACGACACCGAAGACCTCGAGAGCGGCGTTGAGGTGTGACCGGATCAACCGGACGCTGTCGAGCAACTTGGAAAGTCCTTCCAGCGCGTAGTATTCGCATTGGATAGGGATGATCAGGCCATCTGCGGCGGTAAGCGCATTGACGGTCAGAAGGCCGAGGGACGGCGGGCAATCGATGATGATGAAGTCGAAGTCCTCGATGACCGGCACGAGGACGTTCTTCAGGCGGTTCTCACGACTGAGCGCAGACACCAGTTCGATCTCCGCGCCAGCTAGCTGTATCGTTGCCGGTACTACGAA
>CAMTXY010000057.1:0-2250 GCA_947085795.1 uncultured Actinomycetes bacterium
GGCCAACAGATACGCGGTGTCCGCAAGCTCGGCGGCCACGTCGTGAAGTCGAGCCGGCAGCCGGCGCACGTCCAGGTCGTCGCGTACCACCCGCATACGCGAAGCGATCTCCGAAAGCGCCCTACGATCCTCGTTGTGCGAGTCGATCGCGAAGGCCACGAGCGCTTCGTCTGGCTCATCCGCCAGGTGGCGTATGACAGCCTCCAGTGTACGACGCGACGCGAGCACCCGCTCGCGCGAGCCGACGAGTCCCACGAGGAACCGGCGCATGACGCGCCCGACTGCGAATCGCCACCCGAAGAAACCGCCGACAGTGACGCCTGCGAGCGCCACGACGATCGCCACCCACATCCACAATGCCTCGCTGGTCGCCTCGGGCACGTCGCGCCACACCTCCCGTCAGTCAAGCAGAAGAACAGCAACCCTCCCGCGTATCGAGAACCTTCGTGGGCTCTCGGGTTCACATCGACCACCGAAACCGGAGAGTCTCATCCGTTCAGGTACCGGAGAGTAGAACGCATGTTACCACATGAACACCCCGAAAACCCCTGGTCAATCAGCAAGCGGCACGCATTTTCGCGCGTACGGCGCGCGGTGCCCGGAGCGTGGTCGGAAGGCGGCTCAGAATCTCGACGCGCCCACATAGTCGGCCTTCGTCTCGATGCGAGCCGTCAGCGACGAGATGGTGACCCTCTCGCCTGTGCGCGGCGCGTGGAGGAATTCCATGTTCCCAACGTAGATTCCAACGTGATGGACGCGCTCAGGATCGCCGTCATAGCCGAAGAACACCAGGTCACCCGGAGCCAGCAGGTCAAGGCGGTCGGGCGGGATGTGCGACCCGACTCGGAACTGCTGGCGGCTGGTGCGCGGAATCGCCACACCGATCTCTCGGTAGCAGAACATGGTCAGCCCCGAACAGTCGAACCCCGCCGGCGTCGTACCGCCATACACGTAGTCGACGACACCGACGAATCGCAGGGCCACCTCGACGACTTCGGGACGACCCGGTCCGGCCGAATCCGCAAGAGGCCTCCGCCCGGCGCTAACGGAATCCGTGGCTCTTCGAACGGCGGCCCTGGCGGCCTCAGCAGCTCTACGCCGGGCTTCCTCAGCGGCACGGGCACGTCGCTCCTCCTCGGCCTTGAGGAGCTCAGCGACCTCTCGCTCCAGCCCCCTGACGTATGCGGCCTGTGCCTGCAGGGCTCTCTCGACCTCGGCGCGCACCGCTTTCGACTGGACACGCAAGACCGAAAGCTCCTGCTCGCGGCGGGTGAGGGAGTCGCTGTATCGGCGCACCTCCTCACGTATACGTTTGACTTCCGACACGAGTTCGGCATCGCTCGCCGACACCCGGCGCATCCAATCGACCCGCGTGAGGAAGTCCGCGAACGACTTCGTGCCGAGGAACACCTCGATGACGCTCACGCCGCCGTTACGGTAGATATGGCCGACACGGGATTCGAGTCGCACGGTGGCCCGCAAGAGATCTCCATCCGCGCGCTGCAAACGTGCTCGCACCTCACCGGCCTGAGCACGGACGTCGGAGAGTTGTCCGGATACCGCCTCGTATTCCTCGGCGCGTAACTCGAGGCGGGCCTGCAGCTCGTCGAGTTCGCGCTCAGCGGCTGCGGCCTTCTCGCGCGCGGCGGCGATCTGGGGTGCGAGAGGAGCGGCGTGTGCCGTCGCCGGTAGGCACAGCACCGCTGTCATGAACAGCGCGACGGGCAACCGCGCGATTCTGTGGCAGAGTGGGAGCTGCACTATCCCTCCGGCTGCGACGTAGGCTGCGTTTCACAAGTGACCATGCTCCAGCACCATGTTCCTGCGACGTCCATGATATCACGCGCGGCGTCCGGACCGCGCGTAGGCGTCGCTCCCGGCAACACGCCACGCAGACGCAGTCGGCGAAGCTCAGACGACGTGAATGAGCGACACGATCCTGGGATCCCCGAGCTTCGCGCGCCCCTGCAGGAAGTCGAGTTCGATGAGGAATGCGAAGCCGGCGACCGTAGCCCCCATCGCGGTCACAAGCGCCCCCTTCGCGGCAGCGGTGCCTCCGGTGGCCAGCACATCGTCGACGATCAGGACGACATCAGCGGCGTTGATCGCGTCGGTGTGGACCTCGATGGCGTCGGTACCGTACTCGAGCGTGTATTCATGCGATGCTGTGTCCCAAGGTAGCTTGCCGGGCTTGCGCGCGGGAATGAACCCCGCGCCGAGCTTGTATGCGAGAGCCCCGCCGAAGATGAA
>CAMTXY010000058.1:0-1654 GCA_947085795.1 uncultured Actinomycetes bacterium
GAAGCGTCATCGGAGGGCTGGCACGAGGGCCAGCATGACCTCGTGCCCTGGCTGCAGTACTCGCACGGCGTTCTCATCGCAGCCTACGTGGAATTCGAGCAGCGGGTCGGGCAGATGGGAACGGGGCGGGGCGGGGCGCGAAGCGCGAGATGGTGATCGACTGTATCAGGCATCTGCCGCCGACCTTCCGCTACGCCGACGTGGAGCGAGCCTGCCTGGGGATCAGCCGTCCCACCATCGTTCGCGTCCTCGGGGAACTCCGGGGCAACGGTGAGATCCGCTGCATGAAGGGTGGGCGCGACGCGACATGGCAGAAGAACAGTTCGGTGAATCGTTAACGATATCAGCCATCGGGTTGATGATATTCGTAGGTTGCGCACGTAGTGCCCTTCATGACGATCGCAAGCTTGCTGAGGAACCAAGGCCGAGAAAGTAGGACATGCCGCAGTACGTGGCAGTCTCCTTGTTGAAACGCATCCAGAGGTCAGCCTGAAGTACCACATTGTTGGCTCGGCCCGCCTCGCAATGCAGTATTCGTGCAGCACATGCCATCTGTGGACGTCCCGACCATCACGACTCCGGCGAATCGGTGTCAGACGACCCGAACTGCGCTCCGGAGTCGACGCCCCTTCTCCTTCCAACGATGATTGAGACAGGCGTAACGACAACGACGAATACCATGAACATGCCAGCCCAAAGCCACAGCCCGAATGGGAGTCACGCCCGAAAGGTTCCGGCGGGTTCATTCACGCTCACTCTATGCTTGTGTGTCCCTATCGTCGGCCGCCAACCCGAGTCGTTTGCGTGCCCACCGCCGCCACGGGAAGTAGATATACAGCGCTAAGAATACGCCCCAACACACGCCCAACACGAGAGAAGGGATCCCGTAGTCGAAGAGATCTCTCGTGCTCACACCGGCAGGAGTCAACCGTCCCGGCATGGTGAGACTCGAGACTTCAAATCCTAAGAACATCAACACCGCGAGGGCTCCTCCGACCTGCAGACCGTACACAGCTGCAAGACGACGCGCCACTCGAGCAGGAGCGGGCGCCATGGTCCGCATCAGGACAACCCCTCGCCAAACGGACCAACCCCCCCACCCGAGAAGGGCTAGCACAAACACGAGACCCGGAAGCATGACCACAAACCCCTTTCACCTGTTCGACCACCATCCCTACCGTTGCGGCTCCGCCCAGGGAATGGCGTTCGGGTTGGAGGCGTCAACTATGTAGACCAGTCCCTGCGCTGGGCTACCGAATGGCAGTGCACCGGCAACACAGAACCAGAAGTCGCCCCGCGTTCCATACCCACGTTCCCGTCGCGGTTGGTAGTAGAAGGCCGCCATGCTGCCGTCGACTACGAAACCAACGATCAAGGTCACAACTCCAAGCGGCGGCAACGCGGCCGTCAGAATACCGCCCACCAGGTCAAGTCCGGTCCCTCCGATTGCTAAGGCGTACTCCATGCTTCCAGGCGCGCTTGGCCACAGGGTCGTATTGTTGCGACCGTACGGCGTTCCATCCCCCCGAGTCGTCCGCTGCGCCAGAGCGGACGCCCTCGCCGCTATCGCCGCTATCGCCGCCCGGGCCCTGGCTTCGGCGAACATGTGCTCCTGACCCCCCGTGCCCCTGCCGCGGTAGTTGCCGGGATGCGA
>CAMTXY010000059.1:0-2731 GCA_947085795.1 uncultured Actinomycetes bacterium
ACTCTCGCGGCACTCGGGCTTCGCTTTGTCGTGCAGGCAGTCAAGAGATGGCCGAGATCGCTGCGCGGAGAATCTGAGAGCCAGCAACGCACGTCAACTCCCCGCGACTCGTGAACAGAAGAGGGCCGCGGTAGATGGCCGGTGTCACCGAACGTGTTTGCGCATCACCCGCAAACCGCGGCTCAAGCGCTTCCTGCGTCAGCCTACCGCTCTTCGCCGCGGTTTGTCGCGGTGGATGCGCGGGTTAGGTGGGTGTGGCCCGACCATTGTCCTGCGTGTCCAGGGAGGGTAGGGCGGTCATGTCGAGGATTCCGTCGCCACCGGCTGTGCCCAGACGAATGACGATCTCCTGAAGAGCTGCAACCAGCCAGGCCGATTCTTGAGGCGAGAGCGGTCTGGTGGACGCCTTCCGAGCAGTCAGCGTGTCCCCGGCGGTGCTCGATAGTTCACCAAGCTTGCGTAGGACTGCATACTCGATCTTGTATCGTCCCGCGGCCTGCCGACGACCTCCAGCGGAATCCTCGATCTTGGTCAAGAAATAGTAGGCATCCACCAGCAACCGATCTGGCTCACGGAGGCTGAGCTGGTACCTCTGTAGGAGGTCTTGCGTGAGCGGACTCAGTGAGATGTCGCCGATGAGTCTTGCCACGTCATTCGCTTGTTGCCCAGACAGCTCACCAGTGTAGGGCTGAAGGTGTAACGTAGTGCCACCACGAGACAGTGTAAGTCCGCCGCCGAGGTCAACCCTGAGGGTGTGAGGTGTGATCTCGAATGGAACACCGACGCACAACGCCAACAGTGAGACAACATCCTGCGCGACCGACAGAAACTGCGCGGCGGCCAAGTCCGGAGATGCGTAGCCGTCGAATGCCGCGGACAATGTCAAGACCGTCTGGTCATCGTGGCTGAGTGATACGTGCATCGAGGTGCCATCAACTGCGAGTCTGTCGAACTCCAGCGCGCGAATTCGGGGTGAATGGGGTGCGGTTAGCTGCACTTGTGCTGTCTGCGGTGACACGAATCCCCCTCGCCGTCACTCCACCTAACGTCCTTGGCATCAGCTGCAGCCGCGAAGCGGCTGTCTGCTGGATGCCATGGTTATCCGCTGACCACGTCCTCCGGTGGATTGACGAGCTGCGCGCCATGCCAAACCGCAACGATCCACACGGCGTCGACCTTCACTTGGTAGAAGAACCGATATGGCGCCACGATGACCTCGCGGAAAGGGAGGGCGGGATACTCCGGCAGGGTGCGCCCGGAGTCTGGGAAGTCGCGCAGCCTGGACAGCGTGTGCAGTGCCTTGTCCCTGAACGCGACAGCCGCCGATGGGCTGTCTGCGCCGATGTAGGTGATGACGGCGAGGAACTCAGCATCCGCCGCCGGTGTGAACCTGACGCGCAACGTCACATCTTGCCCAGAAGCTCGTCGGCGTCGGCGAACACCTCGTCCATGTCGCGACCGACGCCGGCCTCGATCTCCGCGGGGCCACGAGCGAGGAGCTGCAGGATCTGGAGTGCGTGCTGCGTCCGCTCGTAGGTCTGCGTGTCCACCATGACCGCAGCCGGCCGGCCGCGCTGCGTGATGAATACCGGCTCATGCGAGAGTGCCGCCCGTTTGATGACGCCCGCTGCGTCCTGGCGCAAGTCCGAGATGGGGATGATGGTGGGGAGTGCGCTCATGTGTGGTACCTCCTAGAGTACAGTCTACGATACCACCCAAGGGGATTCAAGGCACCGAGGCAATCATGCGGATAACGTGGTGCGCATGACCCGCGCCCGTTGACCTACATGGTAGCCGAGACCTCGCGAAGTCGGGTCGATGCGCTTGTTCGACACCATCTGTCAGCCCGGAAGGGTCTCGCAGCGTGCCAGCTGAGTTCTTCCCATCTTCATCCGAGGACGAGCTGCGCCGTGCAGATGCCGGCCCGGCACTGGTGCCGGTGGCGAGGTGAGCGGACCCGAGGCTGTGGCGATGGCTCGTGAGGCACGCCGATGAGCCCGCATTCCAAAACCCGAGGCCGCGTCGCGAGCGAGAGAGTGGCCAGGGGCCGTCGTGCCTGATGGCGATTCCAACTGTCCAGGTCACACATCTCGCAGGTCGATGGTGAGTCCGACGATAGCCACGACGTGCGGGCACGCCGGAGCGAATCCGGTTGCCGGAGTGCCGAGCGGTGCGAGTGGATGAGGGCCGCGAGTCGCGATATGCGCTGCCCGCGAAGGTGGCGATGACCCCTGCGTGCCACCGAGGAGATACGACTGCACGAGCCTCGAGGAACTCGTGTGTCGAACAATGATTATGCGGTCTGTGTAAGCATCATATCTTGCTTATCGAGTCTGCGTAAGCCACTGGGCGATCGGCGTGCCGACGCGTTTGCCAAGTTCACAGCTTCGGTGAGGGGAAGGTGACTCGGCAGACTACTGCATATGCAGTCTGTGTAAGCATCACGCTGCACGCCTCTCGCGCGCGCCCGCGTCAGCCGCCGTCGAGTGGGCTGCGCACTCCTCGGCCACCTTTGTTGAGCACGTGGGTGTAGATCATCGTCGTGTTCACACTCTTGTGACCGAGCAGTTCCTGAATCGTCCGGATGTCGTACCCAGACTCAAGAAGGTGCGTGGCGAACGAATGTCGCAGGCTGTGACAACCCGCCTGTTTGTCGACGTCGGCCCTGCGCACCGCCTGAGCGAACGCCCGCTGGATGATCGTAGGATGCACGTGATGCCTGCCTTGCACC
>CAMTXY010000060.1:0-3687 GCA_947085795.1 uncultured Actinomycetes bacterium
ATACCGATAATAAGAACGACGACCATCAGCTCGACGAGGGTGAAGCCCTCGTCTTTCTTCCTGAACATCTTCATAAGACGTCCGCCTCCTCCTTGACGACATGCGGTTCTCCAACCGCCTTTACACTGTACTTATCGGGCACGCGGCAAGATACCTTTAGGGGAAATCGCGCGAACGGCCGAACAAATCCCACAACACTACTCAACAAGCGTGATCACTTGGAACATCGGCATGTACAACGCGACGACCATGGCGCCGACCACCCCGCCCAACGAAGCCATCATCAGCGGTTCGATCAGCGAAGTCAAGCCGTCGACCTGCGTAGCGACCTCCTCGTCGTAGAAATCGGCGATCTTGTTGAGCATGGCATCGAGTGCGCCGGTCTCCTCGCCCACCGCGATCATCTGGACGAGCATCGACGGGAACACCTTGGATTCGGACAGCGGTCTAGCGATCGTATCACCTTCTTTGATGGCCGAGCGAGCCCGCTTGACCGCGTTCGCGACCACTTCGTTGCCAGCCGTGTCCGCGACGATGTCGAGCGCGGAAAGAATCGGGACACCGGCCGAGACGAGCGTTCCGAACGTCCTGGTGAACCGGGCGAGCGCCAGCTTGCGCACCAGCTGGCCGAAGACCGGCATCCGTAGCTTTATCGTATCCCAGATCAGGCGTCCCGTGGCGGTCCCCGCCCAGAACTTGAAGCCGAGGTACAGACCGACGAACACGACCGCGAGCACGATACCGCCGATTCCCGCGACGAACTCAGAGACGCTAACGAGCACCTGCGTCATGAAGGGCAGCTCGCCGCCCATGCTCTCGAACATCTTCTGGAACGTCGGCACCACGAACACCATCATCGCGATCAGGATGACGAGTACCAACCCCCCCATGGCGACGGGGTAGGTCATCGCCGACTTGATCTTGCCCTTAAGGGCCTGTTCGCCCTCGAAGTGGTCGGCAAGACGCACGAGAACCTCATCGAGCACACCGCCGGTCTCACCGGCACGGATCATGTTCACGAAGATGGGCGGGAAGGTCTTGGGGTGTTTGGCGAGCGATTCGGACAGGGACTGTCCGGCCTCCACATCGCGGGCGACCGCCTGGATGATCGTGCGCAGCGCATCACTCTCGGTCTGCGAGGCGAGAATCGACAGGCACTTGGTCAGGGACAAGCCGGCGTTGATCATCGTGGCGAACTGACGCGCGAAGATCGTGATGTCTTTGGGCTTGACGCTGCCGCCTAGCTTGATCCGCCCAAGGGCGGCGAGGCCGGATCGCTGGTCGAGCTCGAGGATGATATAGCCCATCTGACGGAGTTTCGCGCTTACAGCGTCCCCGCTGTCGCCCTCGAGCGAGCCCTTGACGATCTTGCCCGCCTTGTCCCGGACCGAGTAGTTGAAAGTTGGCATGATGCACTGCTCCTTGTACGAATCAGCCGGTACGGATGTGCGTTTCCAGCGTGTTGGGATCCACGGCGCGCTGCATCGCCGCATCAAGGGTGATCCGGCCTCTCAGGTACATATCGGCCAACGCGGTGTCCATCGTTACCATTCCGTGCTGCGAGCCCGTCTGCATCGCCGTCGCCAACTGATGCGTCTTGCCCTCTCGGACGAGGTTTCGGATGGCGGGCGTCGGGACGAGCACCTCGGCGGCGACCGCGCGCCCGCTCCCGTCATATGTGGGCAGCAACTGCTGACTGACGATACCCTGCAAAGCCCCCGCCAGCTGCACTCTGACCTGGTTCTGCTGGTACGGAGGGAACACGTCGATGATCCGATCGACGGTCTGCGTGGCGTCGAGCGTGTGCAGGGTTGCAAAGACCAGATGTCCCGTCTCGGCAGCGGTCAACGCTGCGGAGACCGTCTCGAGGTCGCGCATCTCGCCGATCAGAATCACGTCCGGATCCTGCCTGAGCACGTGCTTGAGGGCTTGCGCGAACGACTGTGTGTCGACTCCGACCTCGCGCTGGTTGATCACGCAGCGGTCATGAGCGTGGAGATACTCGATGGGATCCTCGATCGTGATGATGTGCTCGGTGCGGTTCCTGTTGATGTGATCGATCATCGCGGCCAGCGTAGTGGACTTCCCCGAGCCGGTGGGGCCGGTAACGAGAACGAGCCCGCGGGGCTTGTCGGCCAGATCGGCGAGCACGGCGGGTAGACCGAGAGTCGCGATCGACCGGATCTCCGTCGGTATGAGCCGGAACGCGGCACCCACGCTGTTGCGCTGGAAGTACGCGTTGACGCGGAAGCGCGCCTCGCCGGGGATCGAGTACGCGAAATCGTACTCCCGGTCCAGCTCGAGCCTGAAGCGCTGGGTCTCGGACATGATGCCGAGGACGAGTTCACGCGTGTCGGCGGCCGTGAGCGCCAGGCCGTCGAAATGCCTGAGCGCACCGTTGAGTCGGATCACCGGGGGAACGCCGACGGTCACATGCAGGTCGGAGCCGCCCTTGTCACGGATCGCAAGCAGCAGACTGTTGAGGTCGTACATCGATTCCCCTCCCCTCGGTACCGGCCGGACACCGGACGACCCTAGACGATGATACGCATGATCTCCTCGATCGACGTGCTGCCCATCCGAACCTTCTCGAGGCCATCCTGCCTGAGAGTGAGCATACCCTCACGCACGGCGACCTTCTTGATCTCCTCGGCGGTCGCCTCTTCGACGGTCAGCCGGCTGATCTCCTCGGAGACCAGGAGCACCTCGTGGACGCCCATGCGGCCCCGGTACCCGATGCCGCCGCACTTCTTGCAGCCTCCGGACCGGTAGATGAGTTCAGGGAGATCGTCGGGATCGTAGCCGGCGTCGATGAGCACCTGCGGCTTGGGCCGGTACTCCTGCTTGCAGCTAGAACACAGGCGCCTGGCGAGACGTTGCGCCAGGATGCAGTCGACCGCCGAGGCGACCAGGAACGGTTCGACGCCCATCTCGATGAGTCGGACCACCGCGCCCGGTGCGTCGTTCGTGTGCAGGGTCGAGAGCACGAGATGGCCGGTGAGCGCGGACTCGATCGCGATCTGCGCCGTCTCCTTGTCGCGGATCTCACCGATCAGGATGACATCCGGCGAGCAGCGGAGGAACGCGCGGAGCGCCCGCGCGAACGTGAGGCCGGCTTTCGGGTTGACCTGGCACTGGTTGATGCCTTCGAGGCGGTACTCGACGGGATCCTCGCCGGTGATGATGTGGCGGTCGGGAGAGTTGAGGACGTTGATCGCCGCGTACAGCGACGTGGACTTGCCCGATCCGGTCGGCCCCGTGACGAGGATGGCGCCGTACGGTTTGCGGAACGACGATTCGAACCGCTCGAGCGACGCAGGCAGGAACCCGAGGTCGGACAGTTGCAGGAGGATGGAGTCTTTGCGCAGGATTCTCAGAACGACCCGTTCGCCATAGACGGTCGGCAGCGCCGATACGCGGAAGTCGATATTGTGGCCGCCCACCATCGCCGCACAGTGGCCGTCCTGCGGCTTGCGGGACTCGGCGATGTCCATGTCGGACATGATCTTGAAGCGGCTGATGATCGAAGCCTGCGTGGCGCGGGGGCTGCGCATGACCTCGTGGAGCACGCCGTCGGTGCGGAAACGGACCCGCAGGTCGGTCTCTTGCGGTTCAATGTGAATGTCGCTCGCCCGCTCGGCGACGGCCTTCTGGATGAGGAAGTTCACGAGTTTGACGGTCGGCGTG
>CAMTXY010000061.1:0-5167 GCA_947085795.1 uncultured Actinomycetes bacterium
CAGGACGGGAAGGTCTTCAGGCTCAAGGGCAAGGGCGCGTCGCGACTCAAGGGTTCTGGGCGAGGCGACCTGAAGGTCAAGGCGCGCGTCGCGGTGCCGGTGAAGCTCTCCGCCGAGGAACGGACGTTGCTGGAGAGCTTCGCGGAAGCGCACGGCAGCGACGTGCGAGCGCATATCACGTAAGACGACCGGCGACCGATGACCGGAAGGCGCCTCGGCGATGGGCTCCGAAGCCGGGAGGCAGCGAGATGATACGACGAGGACGACCCGAGGACCGCGAGCGGCCGCTGTACATGATCAGCGTGGCGGCCGATCTCGCCGGCATGCACCCGCAGACGCTGCGGATCTACGAGCGCAGGGAGCTCATCAAACCGAAGCGCTCGTCGGGCAACACGCGCCTGTACTCGGACTCGGACATCGAACAGCTCCGACTCATACAGCAGCTGACCGCCGAGGGGATCAACCTAGCGGGCGTGGTGCGCATCCTCGAGCTGCAGGCTGAAGTCGACAGTGTCCGGTGCGATGTCGAGCGGCTGCGGATCCACGCCGAGGAGACCAGCCGACGACTCGCCGGCGAGGGCGAACCCGTCAGGCGCGAATGCCGGGCGGAGCTCGTCGTGATCCGCCGAGGCGGTCTGGCCCGAAGGGAAGGGTGAGTGCGATGACTCGCAGGCGTATCGCGCTATTCGCCGCGATGCTCGCGCTGGTCGGCGGCGGCATGGCGCTATGGGCCGTTGTCTTGGACGATGACCGCGGATCGGCGTCGCGACTCGGGCTGCCGCAATCGGGATCTGGCGACGATGGGGCCGCCGACGGAAAGGGGGATGGCTCGGCCGATGGTTCCTCGGCAGGCGAAAGCGGGGAAGAGACGCGCGCTTTCGGCAGCGACCTCGAAGCGCGCGACGGCGAGCAGGTGCCGGATGAGACGGTGTACGAGCTTGTCGACGCGCTGACGGCGGGCGGGATGCCGCCGGTGATGGGCGGCTCGATCGTCGTCGAGTACGCTGGGCGGCTCGATACCGTGCGCGTTAGCGGCCGGTTCACGGGCACCCGAGAGACGACGCTGACGCTGGAGTACCGCGACGGCGCATGGCGCTTGAAGGAGTAGCGAGACGATGAGACTCGACAAGCTGACGATCAAGGCGCAGGAGGCGCTGCAAGCCGCGCAAGGAGTGGCCGACGATGCGTCCTCGCAGGTCATCGAACCCGAACACCTGCTCAAGGTGTTGCTCGACGCGGCCGAGGGCATCGTGCGGCCTATCGTGCAGAAGGTCGGTGCCGACGCCGATGTGCTCGAAGCGGGCGTGACGGCGGCGATCGAGAAGATGCCGCGCGTCAGCGGCAGCGGGGTGAGCGGCCCGGCGGGCATCGGCCCGCGGCTCAACAGCGTGTTCGGTGCCGCGTCCAAGCACGCCGAGAAGCTCAAGGACGCCTATGTCTCGACCGAGCACCTGCTGCTGGGGCTCGCGGAGGACAGCGGCGAGGCCGGGCGGCTGCTTGGCGTGGCCGGCGTGACCGAGGCCCGCGTGCGGCAAGCGCTCGCTGAACTGCGGGCGGGCGCGCGCGTGACGGACCAGAACCCCGAGGCGCAGTTCCAGGCGCTTGAGCGCTTCTCGCGCAACCTCACGCAGACGGCGCGCGACGGCAAGCTCGACCCGGTCATCGGTCGCAACGAGGAGATCCGCCGTGTGGTGCAGGTGCTCTCGCGTCGCACCAAGAACAACCCGGTTCTCATCGGCGAGCCGGGCACCGGCAAGACCGCGATCGTCGAGGGGCTCGCGCAGCGGATCGTCGACGGTGACGTGCCCTCTAGCCTGCGGGACAAAGACGTCGTTTCGCTCGATCTCGGCGCGATGGTGGCGGGCGCGAAGTACCGTGGCGAGTTCGAGGACCGGCTCAAGGCCGTTCTGCGCGAGATCGAGCAGGCCGAGGGGCGCCTCGTGCTCTTCATCGACGAGCTGCATACCATCGTGGGCGCGGGCGCGGCCGAAGGCTCGATGGACGCGAGCAACATGCTCAAGCCCGCGCTCGCGCGCGGCGAGCTGCACGCGATCGGCGCCACCACGCTCGACGAGTACCGCAAGCACATCGAGAAGGACGCCGCGCTCGAACGGCGCTTCCAGCCGGTGTACGTCGGCGAGCCGTCCGCCGAGGACACCATCGCGATCCTGCGCGGCCTCAAAGAGAAGTACGAGGTGCACCACGGCGTGCGCATCACCGACGGGGCGATCGTGGCCGCCGCCACGCTCTCGGACCGCTACATCGCCGACCGGTTCCTGCCCGACAAGGCGATCGATCTGATCGACGAGGCCGCCTCGCGGCTGCGTATCGAGATCGACTCGATGCCCACGGAGATCGACGTGCTTGACCGCAAGCTTCGGCAGCTCAAGATCGAGGAAGCGGCGCTCGTCAAGGAATCGGACGCGGCCAGCGTCGAGCGCCTCGAATCG
Organism: uncultured Actinomycetes bacterium; assembly: GCA_947085795.1. Taxonomy (GTDB): domain Bacteria; phylum Actinomycetota; class Coriobacteriia; order Anaerosomatales; family UBA912; genus CAMTXY01. Next base: position 2,451 of record CAMTXY010000061.1, read on the forward strand.
CTGCGCGCAGAGATGGCCGACGTGACCGAGCAGCTCTCAGGCCTCAAGGCCCGGTGGGAGAGCGAGAAGACCGTCATCACCGACGTGCAGCGCCTCAACGCCGAACTCGACGAGGCGAAAGTGGACGCCGAGCGCGCCGAGCGTGACGGCGACCTGCAGCGTGCTTCTGAGATTCGCTACGGGCGCATCCCGCAGATCGAACGCGACCTTCAAGCCGCTGACACCCGTCTTCGCGATCTGCAGGCGGGCGATGCCATGCTGCGCGAGGAAGTCACCGAAGAGGAGATCGCCGAGGTCGTCGCGGCGTGGACCGGCGTCCCGGTCGCCAAGCTCATGCAGGGCGAGATGGCCAAGCTCGCCACGCTCGAGGAGCACCTGCACGAGCGCGTGGTGGGTCAGGACGAGGCGGTCGCGGCGGTGTCGGCGGCGATCCGCCGTTCTCGCGCGGGGCTGTCCGATCCGGATCGGCCGATCGGGTCGTTCATCTTCATGGGTCCTACGGGCGTGGGCAAGACCGAACTCGCCCGCGCGCTCGCGGAGTACCTGTTCGACGACGAGCGCTCTATGGTGCGCATAGATATGAGCGAGTACATGGAGAAGTTCAGTGTTCAGCGGCTGATCGGCGCACCGCCTGGCTACGTAGGGTAGGAGTAGGGTGGCCAACTCACGGAAGCCGTGAGGCGCAGGCCCTATAGCGTGCTGTTGCTCGACGAGATCGAGAAGGCGCACCCGGACGTGTTCAACGTGCTACTCCAGGTGCTCGATGACGGGCGTCTCACGGACGGCCAGGGCCGCGTGGTGAGCTTCAGGAACACGATCGTGATCATGACGAGCAACGTCGGCTCCCAGTACATCCAGGAGTGGGCACGGGCGGGCGGGGAAGAGTCCGAGCTGCGCGGCGCGGTCGAAGAGGCGCTGCGGGCCACGTTCCGGCCTGAGTTCCTCAACCGCATCGACGACATCGTGCTGTTCCACTCGCTGTCGATGGAGCAGATCGCGTCGATCGTCGACATCCAGCTTGTCAAGGTGCGTGAGCGCCTCGCCAAGCGCAAGATCGCGCTCGAAGTGACGCCGGCGGCAGCCGAGCGCATCTCGCTCGACGGCTTCGACCCGGTGTTCGGGGCGCGGCCGCTGAAGCGCGTGATCCAACGCGAGGTCGTCGACCGTGTGGCCAAGGCGCTCGTCGGGGGGGCGATCGCCGACGGTGACACCGTCACGATCGATGTGGGCGATGGCGGGGAGATAGAGCTGCGGTGACGACTCTTGCTCGCAAGCCCTCCTTCACGGGGTGGTCGCGCGGGATCCCTATTCTTATACGGCGAAGTGCGGATAGGTCGGTCATGCGATCATTCAAACGATTGAACGATAGCGAGCCCGAGCAGAAGGCGCACGCAGATGTTCACCTACACCGCGACCACTGAGACCCGCGACCTTGTCGTGCGATTCGAGCAGTTGCGCACCCGGCTGGACGCTGGAGCCACGCTCCCGCGCCGATGACTCCGCGTTCGTGTGGAACACCGATCTCGTGCGGGCCGTCCATGACAGAGTGCTCGCCGGTTCGCATGCACTGGGCGCGGGGCGATATCGTTCAGGGAGCGTCTATCTCGTGAACCGTGCCGATGAGACGGTCAGCTACACGCCTCCGGATGCGTCCGAAGTGCCCCGACTCGTCGACAGCGCTCTGGAGCGGATAGCGGATTCGGGCCTTCCTGCACCGGTGATAGCCGCGCTTGTCCATGTGGCGATCGCCGCCATCCATCCGTTCGCCCACGGCAACGGGCGCACCGCCCGCATCTGCGCGTCCCTCGCCCTGTACCGCGGGGGGTACCGCCGCCCGGAGTTCACCTCTCTCGAGGAGCGGTGGGGCCGACACCCTCAGGGATACTACGCGCGATTCGAGCTCCTGGGATCCACGTGGACTCCGGAGACGGACGTGACGCCGTTCGTACACTCACACCTGGCGGCGCATATCACCCAGGTCGAGGAGTATGAGATTCGCCTCGAAGCCGAGCGCGACATATGGACGGCGCTCGAGAACATCTGCGCTGACGTGGCCGACGCTCGCGCGGTTGACCGCCGCCGCGAGTGGGGCCGAGCTCGGTTCGTGCGGAACCCTCGGAGAGGACACGCCGCTTGAGGACCAGCGTGCGTGGATCGTCGTGCAACTGCGGCGGCGGGTGCATGAGCGGTAGAGGGCGGTCGGCGAGAGGGCGGCTCTCCTAGCCCAACTTTCCGGGCGCTGCTCTCGCGAGCAGCCCCCCGAGCCCCCCGCCTCAGATCCCCAGCAACTCCGCCACGGTCGCCCTCAGCTCGGTGTTGTTGAACGGCTTCACGATGTAGCCCGCGACGTTATGTCGTTTGCCCTCGGACAGATCCGCCTCGCTTGCAGCGGTGGTGAGCATCACGACGAGGCATCCGGCCGTCTCCTCGCGCGAACGCAGTGTCGCAAGTACCTCGAAGCCGTTGAGTTTGGGCATAATGAGATCGAGGAGCACGAGGTCCGGCGCATGCTCCTCGACCGCCAGCACGGCCTCTTCGCCGTCGACGGCTTCCAGCACGCTGCAACCGAGCGGCTGCAACGCCGCGCACACGAGCCTCCGAATGAAGGTGTTGTCGTCGGCGACGAGTACCCTCTTGGCGTCCATGGCCGCCCCTGTCCACTGTGCGCCACGGCGGTCTATTCCCATCTGCGGTATTCGGCGCCCCCCAAAGGATTC
>CAMTXY010000062.1:0-8918 GCA_947085795.1 uncultured Actinomycetes bacterium
ACGTTACGCTTCTCATCATCGGTGACGGCCCGCTCCGTGCGAACCTGGAAAGGCTGGTGCGGAGACTGGGAATCGCGGACATGCCACTCGGCCCCGGAGGGGCTTTACGTGGACGCGTCACGTTCTTAGGCTGGCTTCCGGAAGCTGAAGACGTGTACCGTGCGATGCAGTCCGCCCGCGTCTTCGTGTGTAATTCCCGGAGCGAAGGCGGCCCGCGCGTCGCACTCGAGGCGATGGCGCTCGGGTGCCCGGTCGTGTGCTCGAACGCCGCGTCGCTGCCCGAGGTGGTGGGGGATGCAGCGCTTCTCGTGCCGGCAGGTGACGTCAACGGGTTCACGACCGCGATGCGCCGCGTGCTCGAAGACACCGAGCTTCGCGATCGCCTCGTGGCCGCCGGGCGCCGGCATGCTGCTGCGTTCTCATGGGCGCGCACCGCCGAGGAGACCGTCGCCGTCTACCGCGAGGCCGTTGCGCCCGGGAGCCGCTGACCGGGGCCGCTACGCCGACTTGGGGGGCGACGGAGTGACCCCGGCGAGCGCCGGAGCTCACTTGGGCGGAAGTATCCTGCCTGCCAGCTCCGGCGCCACCTTCTCCAACTCCGCGAGCTCCCGCCGGACACGCTTGACCCATCCCTGCCCGCGAGCCTCGAGAGCCTCCCACGCGATCTCGACATCACCCGGACGCTCTTCGACGAGCACGGAGAAGACCTGTGCGGCTTGGTGCAGATCCTTGTTCCGCTTGACGTGCATCGCAACGGGGCGCGCGGTCGCTACGATCAGTTTGTGGAAGGCGAACCGTGCGGGACTCGGTACGTTGACGAGCACACCCTCGCCATCGACGATCGCCCCGCGCACGGGGTGCTCGATCACGTAGTCGAGATACTTCAGCGGCTGCGCGGTGGCGCGAAAGCGCGGTATGCTCACCGGACCGTCGTCGCGATCGTGCCACAATGGCGTGAGGAGGTCGACCCGCAGACCCTGCCCGCGGACCATAAACGAGGTCGAGGGTCTGTCAGGATCCAGGCCCGGCAGGGGCAAGAAACCCATCTTGAGACTCTCTAGCACGCCAGGCACGTCTGTGGTTGGCAGGTCCCCGAGCGCCACACTCAGGGTTCTCACAGCAGCGACACCCATATCCTGCGTGCGGAGAGCAGTCCCACCCCACGACACACCCAACAGGTTGCCTATCACCGCATAGGCGTGCGTGCCGACGAGAACTCCTCCGAGATGGAAGACGCCGGCCTCCGAGAGCGCACGCAGGACGCGCGCGGTCGGGGCGTCTGTGACGAGAGCGCCACCGGTTCTGAGCAGCGAGCAAAGGCGCCTGGTGGACTCCCGTTCTACGGCGACATCCACACGCGACTCGCGATGTGCGGCGACGACCCCGTCAAGCGTTTCATCCTGTCTGCCGAGGTAGCGCTGTCTCTTGGCGCCGCCCGGCTCGAGGTACTGGAAGTAGTAGTAGGTCTCGCTCTTGACGGTCTTCGTGACGAAACTACCCTGGGCGTGGCCGATGGCGCGACCCGCCTCGAACGCGACAAGGCGCTCGCGTAGCTCGGCATATGGTCCTTGAGACCCCCGCCCGTACCGGAAGCGGGGGTGATAGACTACGACCCGGAACTTCCACCGAGCCGACCGGAACCCCCACCGAGCCGTCACACCCGAAAGGACCCGCCAGCGTGGTCCGTGACTACTCCTCGGCGAGCTTCGTGTTCATATCGAGCCGCACCGGTCCGACGATGGGACGCGTCGAACGCCGCATGCTGCGCGTGATGGAGGCGCTTGTCGCGCGCGGCTCGACCATACACCTCATCTGTACGCCGCACCACCCGATCGGCACCGAGGCCGCCGCGCTCGGCGTCGAGGTCGCGCCGTACCATCTTGACAAGCTCAACTTCTTCCGCACCCGCTCGCGCGTGCGGAAGTACCTCCAGCGCTATCAGCCCGTCGTCGTGCACTCCACCGGTCTGGACGCCGACCTCATCGCGCGTTGGGCCGCCCGCGGCATCCGCACCGCCGCCGTCAACTCTATCACGTGCGTCAGCTGGCCCCGCCGCGGCAAAGGCCCCATCTCGACCGCGGTGCGCCGCTACCTCGATGGCTCCACGCTCGACCGCGTCGATGTGTTCGTCGTCGACTGCGCCACGCTCGTCAACCGCCTCGTGGGTGCCTCGGTCCCCCGCGAGTGCGTGCTCGTCGACCATCCGAGCGTCGATCTCGCCGAGGTGCTACTCGAAGCCGAGGAACCCGTGAAGCTGCCCGAACGTCCCGCTGGCCCCCTCGTGGGCTACGGCGGCCGCATGGAGCTCAGTCGCGGACTCGAACATCTCGTGGCCGCCTCCGCGATTCTCGATGCGCGAGGTACCATCGCCGAGGTCGTCATCGCTGGCGAGGGGCCGCTGCTCAAGCGCTTGCGGGCCGACACCGGCTCCTCACGTGTGCGCTACCTGGGGTATGTCGACAGCGTGCCTGCGGTGCTCAAGCACCTCGAGGTCGCGGTGTTTCCGTCGGTAGGGCCCGGCGTGCCGACCGCCCTGCTCGAGGCCGCCGCGCTCGGACGGCCGATCGTCGCCTCGCGCGTCGAGGGTATCGAGGAGCTGTTCGAACACGGCTCCGAGATCCGGCTCGTGCTGCCTGGCGACCCTCGCGCCCTGGCAGCCGCGATCGCAGAGATGCTTGCCGACCCGGTCGCGGCCCGCGCGATGGGGGAGCGTGCGCGGCTGCGGATGGTCGACGAGTATTCCTCGGCGGTTTCGATCGAACGCCACCTTGCGGTCTATAGCCGGTTCATGCGGGGGTAGCGTTCTCGGTGTGTCTCCATTCACGCCCTAGCGTGACCGTCCGTCAGTTTCGACAGCCGCTCGACAGTTCGATTTGGGCCGCTGGGTGGTTCTGCGATAAGTTTTCTCGGCAGGCGGCGGTTTGAGGCACAATAGTGAGCGACCGCGTTTGGCGAGGGCGAGGGGTGGTTCGGGCAGATGAGCGCTGCGGGTGCGATCAGGTTCGGGACCGACGGGTGGCGGGCCGTCATCGCCGATGACTTCACGTACGACAACGTGCGCCGCGTCGCCGATGCTGCGGGGCGCGTGTTCGCGCAGGACAATCCCGGCGGTCTGCTCGTCGTGGGTTACGACACGCGCTTCGAGGCGGCGTCGTTCGCGCGCGCGGCCGCCGAGGTGCTCGCCGCACACGGCCTGACGGTCGCAGTGTCCGATCGCTATCTGCCCACGCCAGCGCTGTGCTGGGCGATCGCGCATGACAGCGAGGCGGTCGGCGGCGTGATGCTCACCGCGAGTCACAACCCCGCGCCCTATCTGGGCCTGAAGGTGCGCATGGGCGACGGGGGAGCGTCGCCGGTCGCCTTCACGGACCGGATCGAGGCCGCACTGCGCGACGAGCCTCCTGCCGGTCGCGGGACGTTTTCGGCGGTCGACATCGTGAACCGGTATCTCCAGGCGCTCTGGCGTTTCGTGGACGCCGAGGCGATCCAGGCCGCGGATCTGCGGGTCGCGGTCGACCCGCTTTTCGGCGCCGGTCAGGGCTACCTCGCGCAGACTCTGAGCTCGCTTGGCGTCGACGTCACCGAGATCCACTCCGAGCGCAACCCAGGTTTCGGCGGATTGCACCCCGAGCCGATTCCGCCGCACATCGGTGAAGTCCAGCAGCTCGTGCGTTCGCAGGGCTTCGACGCCGGCTTCGTGACCGACGGCGACGCCGACCGCATCGGCGCAGTCGACGAGCACGGTGCGTTCGTCAATCCGCACCGCATCATCTGCCTGGTCGCGCGCCATCTGGCCGAGGACAAGGGGCTTACCGGCCGTATCGTCAAGACGCTGTCGACCTCGGTGCTCGTAGACCGGCTCGGATCGCATCTCGGGCTTCAGGTGGTGACCACGCCCGTCGGGTTCAAGTGGATATACGAGGAGATGCTCGCAGGCGACGTGCTCATCGGCGGCGAGGAATCCGGCGGCATCGGCATACCGGCGCACGTGCGCGAGCGCGATGGACTGCTCATGGCGCTCCTGCTCACCGAGATGATGGCCAAGCGCGGGCGCACCTTAGGCGAACTCGTCGAGGACCTGTTCGCGGTGACCGGGCCGATGGAGTACTCACGCGTCGACCTGCGGCTGACGTTTGAGGCCAAAGACGCGTTCGCCGCGGCGATGCCCGGGATGGGACCGGCTAGAGTCGCCGGGTTCGCGGTACACGACGTCGTCCGCACCGACGGAATCAAGTTCCTGCTGCCCGACGACGCCTGGCTTCTGTTGCGCACCAGCGGGACAGAGCCGCTCGTGCGCGTGTACGCCGAGGCCTCGACGATGGGCGTGGTCGACGACCTGCTCGCCGCGGGCGCAGCGCTCGCACAAGGGGCGTAGGGCGCCTGTCGTGCGCGTGACGATGCTCAACAAGTACTACCCGCCGCATCTCGGAGGCATCGAGTTTCACATGCGCGACTTAGCCGAGGAACTCGCCGCGCGCGACGGCGTCGAGGTCCGCGCGCTCGTGGCCGATGAGGGGCGACGGCGCGTGTGCGAGATGCTCGCCGGTGTCGAGGTGACTCGGCTGCCGCGCTCCTTCGCCTATGCGTCGACCCCTGTCGTGCCGTCGATGCGCCGCGAGATCCGGCACGAGGCCGCCCGGACGGACGCTCCGGACCTGTTCCATCTGCACTTCCCGTACCCGTGGGGTGAGATCTCGTGGCTTACAGCCGCCACTGGCGTGCCGGCCGTCATGATGTACCACAGCGACATCGTGCGGCAGAGAGCCGCCCTCGCGGCCTACCGGCCGTTGCTCGACCGCGTACTCGACCGCGTCGATCTCATCATCGCGAGCTCGCCGAACATGGTTGAGCACTCCGAGTTCCTCGCACCGCGCGAGGACAAGTGCCGCATCGTCCCCTTCGGTATCCACACCGAGCGCTTCGCCGACACCCCGCAGTTGCTGGAGCGCGCGGTACGGCTGCGGACCCGCCACAAAGGGCGGAAGGTCGTGCTGTTCGTCGGCAGACTCGTGTACTACAAGGGCGTCGACGTGCTCGTGCGGGCGATGGAACGTGTCGACGCCGATCTCGTGGTGGTCGGCCGCGGACCGCTCGAGTCGCAGATGCGCGAGTACGCCGTGGCGCACGGCATGGCCGGGCGCGTCTTCTTCGAACCGCCGGTGTCAGACGACGATCTTGCGGCCTGGTATCACGTGGCCGACGTGTTCTGCCTGCCGAGTGTAGCGCGCTCCGAAGCGTTCGGACTCGTGCAGATCGAGGCGCACGCCGCCGGCACGCCTGTGGTCTCGACCGACCTGACGACCGGGGTGCCGTTCGCCAACGAACACGGCGTCTCCGGACTCACCGTCCCGGCCGGCGACGCAGGTGCGCTCGCCGACGCCCTGCGCACCCTGCTCGCCGACGACGAGCTGCGCACGCGCCTCGGCGCTCAGGCGCGACAGCGTGCCCGCGCCCGCTTCTCGGTGGACCGCATGGCCACCGACACGCTCGCGGTCTACGAGGAAGTTCTGGCGGGGGCTGGCGCATGAAGAGAGGGCCGTTCATCGCGATTTCCGTCGTACTCGACGCGCTGTTGATCAACATCGCCATCGTCGCGTCCTTCTTCTTGCGCTTCGGGGGCACGTTGCCAGTGTTCAACTTCGAGCCGTACCTGCTGCTTGCTCCGTTCATCACCGTGATCTACCTCGGATGCGGTTACATCTACGGCTTGTACGAGCCGGAACGCACCGAGCATACGTGGGCCGTCGCGCGCGCCGTGATCTCCTCGGTCACGCTCGGTACCGCGCTCACCACGGCGCTGTTGTTCTTCGCGGGACCCGGGTTCTTCTCGTTCTCCCGGCTCGTCATCGTGATCAGCTGGGTCGTCCTCGGCCTGACGCTTACGGCGTGGCGGCTCGTGTTCCTTCGCGTCAGCTCGATCATCTGGCCCGAACAGCGCATCGTGCTCATCGGCACCGACGAGCTGGCGATCGAACTCGCCGATGAGCTCGTCGCCCGGGCGCGGTGGGGCTACCGTGTCGCCGGCCTCGTCACGACGGAGACGGACGCCGGAGCCGGAAGCTGGGGTGGAGAAGCAGGGTCCGGCCCGTTGAGCCCACGGACGGTGGGTGGGTTCCCGGTGCTTGGCTGCGTCGACGACATCGCGGAGATCGTGCACAGCGAAGACGCCCACCGCGTGATCGTGGTCTCTCCGGTCACCTTGCGTGATCTCATCGAGCGCCTCACGCTTGCCGATGAGATCGACGTGCGCGTCGATGTCGTGCCCGAGCTCTACGAGATCTTCATCGGCACCGTCGACAGCCTCGTGGCGGACATCCCGCTCATGGAGATCACCCGGACCGCCGTGCCGCCGTGGTTCATGGCGGCCAAACGCGTCGTCGACGTTGTCGGGGCGCTCGCGCTGCTCGTGCTCCTGTCTCCCGTGCTCGTGCTGACGACACTCGCCATCCTCCTGTCGATGGGGTGGCCGGTCGTGTACTCACAGGAGCGTGTCGGCAAGGACCTGCACACGTTTAGCCTCCACAAGTTCCGCACCATGGTGCGTGGGGCCGAGCGTGACACCGGGCCGGTGCTGGCGACCGGCGACGACGCGCGGATCACGCCGCTCGGACGGGTGCTGCGGACCTACCGGATCGATGAACTCCCCCAGATCGTCGACATCCTGCTGGGCCGGATGAGTTTCGTCGGGCCGCGACCGGAGCGGCCGTTTTTCGTCGAGCGTCACTTGCGCGAGATCCCCGGGTACCGCGAGCGGTTCAGGATCGCGCCCGGCGTCACCGGATTGGCCCAGGTCAGTGGCGGCTACGCCACGACGGCCGAACGCAAGCTGAAGTACGATCTCATCTACATGTATCATCAGAACCTGTCGATGGACCTTCAGATCGTCATCGAGACCCTGCGCGTGGTGCTTACGGGCCGGGGTGCGAGATAGGAGCCGAACACGTGGGGAAGCGCAAGGGCAGCAAGAACAGCGGCGGATCGAACGCAGTGCAGACCCGTAAGGCGGCATCGAACGCAGCGCAGACCCGTAAGGCGGCGTCGGGCGGTGCGGGGTCGAAACGCGCGTCCGGCGCACCTGCGGCCGCCGCTGCGGCGATGAGCGGCGCCCAGAGGATCGCGTGGTACGCGCTGCTCGTGCTTGTGTTCTACGTCCCGCTCGCGATGAGCAACTGGTCCTGGATCGGCATCCCGGTTCCCCTCACCTTCGACCAGTTCGATATCGCCAAAGTCTTCGTGATGCGTATATGCGTCATCATCGGGCTGGCCGCATGGGCCTGGCACATCCTGTTCGGCGGAGGCAAGCTCCGGCGCACGAAAGTCGACTACCTCATTCTGGGGCTTCTGGCTTGGGTGGCCCTGACCATGCTGACCTCGATCCACCCGCCGACGGCGTTCTTCGGCAAGTACCGGCGCTTCGAGGGGCTGCTGTCGTTCCTGACCTACGGCGGAGCGTTCTTCCTCGCCACGCAACTGCTCGACCGCGTGTCGCGCATCCGCACGCTCGCTAAGACGCTGTTCTGGTCGGGCGTGGTCGTGAACGGATACGGAGTGCTCCAGTCTCTCGGCGCCGACCCCGCGCGCTGGGGCTCGCTGCCGTTCGAGGCGACCCGCGCGTTCTCGACGTACGGTAACCCCAACCTGCTCGGCGGATTCATCGTGTTTTCGCTTACCGTCTCGCTCGCCCTCGCGCTCGCCGAGGAACGCCATGTGTGGCGCGTGGTGTACTGGAGCGGCTTTATCATCGCCGTCTGGTGCTGGATCGTCGCGTTCACCCGCGGGGCATGGATCGGCGGCGCGGTGGCGATCGCGATCATGATCGGAATCGCGATCATCCACAGGGTGAAGGTGAGGGGGATCGACTGGGGGTTCACTGGCGCGGGTGGCGTGCTCGGCGCCGTACTCGTCGCTGCGAGTCTGCGCGCGGACGACGCGGTGATGAACGTCTGGCTCCGTCTGCAGTCGATATTCGAATTCGGCGAGGGTAGCGCCAAGACGCGCTTCCAGATCTGGCAGGCGGCGATCGAAGCCATCAAGGACCGGCCGGTTTTCGGATTCGGCGCCGACACATTCCGGCTCATCTTCCCGAAGTACAAACCCGTCGAGTACGTCGCTGATGCGGGTTATCTGTCAGTGGCCGACAACGTGCATAACTACCCCTTGCAGCTCGCCGCCGCGATCGGCATCCCTGGACTCTTGCTGCTCCTGGGCCTGTTCGGTGCCGTCGCGTACTTCTCGGCCCCACTCATATTCAAGCGGGTCGAGGATCCGGTGGCGGACCGGATAACACTCGGCGGGCTATGGGCGGGGTGTGCTGGTTATCTTGTGCACCTGATTTTCGGCTTGTCGGTGACCGGCACGACCGTGCTGCTGTGGATCATGATGGCCTCCGTGCTCGCCCCGTTGGCCCGCGGCGTCGAGATCCGGCCGCCCGCGTGGGGTCCGGCTGCCGCCGTGGTGATCGTGGCGCTCGCTGCCGTGCTACTTATCGGCAACACGGTCTACGTCGTGGCTGACAACCACTACCTCAAGGCGCGTGTGATCGAACAGGGCCTGGGACGGGTCAGGGCGGCCGAGCAGGCCATGCGTCTCAACCCGTACAACGACATGTACCGCGCCGAAGTCGGCATGGCGCACATGGACGTGTTCATCGGCTACATAACGCAGCTTGAAACTGCTAAGCAGACCGGTACCGAAATGGCCGTGCTCGCGCAGGCCGAGACCCAGTTCCGGACGACCGAGCGGGTGATGCTCGAGACGATCGACGAGGGTTTCCAGGTCATTCGGGAGCGCGGGACCGATCAGGAGATCGGCATTCTGGATAACAAGGGGCATCTCGTTGCATTTTCCCAATACGGCTTTGAAAAGTTTGGACAGAAGCCGGTAGAATTTCTTGGGATCGACCTTTCCCATACCGAATC
>CAMTXY010000063.1:0-3560 GCA_947085795.1 uncultured Actinomycetes bacterium
GATTCCAACATCGATCACCGGCGCGTACCGAATCTCCAGAACTACTTTCGCCGGACCGGCACGTCGCTCGCAGTCAGTGGGCGCCCTGAGGACTACTGGCCCGGCGACATCGTGAGCTGGGATGTTCAGGGGCGGCCCCACATCGGTATCGTGTCCACCCAGCCGGCTTCAAGCGGGGAGCGATACCGCATCGTGCACAACATCGGAGCGGGGACACGCGTCGAGGATCGCCTGTTCGGCTTCAGGATCACCGGCCACCATCGACCGTACTAGAGCACTGGCGCGCAGCTCATGCGCAAAGACGTTCGCCAGGCCATTGTGCGACGCGGGAATCGGCCGACCCCTATGACGGCAGCAGTTCCCTCATCTGCCTGTAGATGATCGTGGCGGTCCTCAGCGGTGACAGGCGAGTCAGCCGGTCCATCATCTTCGCGTCCGACCCCACCATCACGCGGTAGGCGTTTCGCTCCATCCCGTCGAGTATCATCCGAGCCGCCGCGCTCGGCTCGGTCATCCGGATACCGGAGGTCGTCGTGTCCGTGCCACCGGGAGCGGCGACGCCGGAGTTCGCGGAGATGTTGGTCGCGACCGCACCCGGGAAGACAACGGTCATCGCGACATTCGTGTCCGCCAGTTCGGAGTGCAATCCCTCGGTCAGGAGCGTCACTCCCGCTTTGGTGACGCCGTACATCGTCTGTCCCGGCACCGGAACGAATCCGCCCATGCTCGAGACGTTGAGGATGTGGGCCTCCGGTCGCTGCAGGAGGTGCGGCAGAAACGCCTTGACGGTGTGAATCGTCCCGTACAAGTTCACGTTGATGACCCGGTCGATGGCGTCGTAGCCGAGGTCGTTGAATCGCACGAACGGTTGGATGATGCCGGCGCAGTCGATCAGCCCGTCGATCTGGCCGTGTGCGACGATGATCGGCGAAGGCAGTGCGCCGACAGCCTCTCGGTCGGTGATGTCCACGACGTGTGTCGAGAGCCTATCGCTCTTGCCTCCAGCGAGCTGAGCCGTCTCCTGAAGTCCAGGCTCGCTGATGTCGAGCGCGGCGACCCGGGCACCTCTGTTCAGGAGCTCAAGAGCCAACTCTCGCCCGATGCCGTTTCCGCCCCCGGTTACCGCGATGGTCTTCCCGCTAATCCGCATCGGATTCGACCTCCTCGTTTCTGGTGGTCGGTCTTCTCGGTCACTCAGCCGCGCTAGGTCATAGTTAGGGAACATACCAAGCGTTCCTCGGCCACTTCGAACGGAGCTCACGATGACCACGCCGCTCGACCAGCTCTCCATCGACACGTTGCGGTTTCTCGCCGTCGATATGGTCCAGAAGGCGAAATCCGGGCATCCTGGGATGCCGATGGGTGCCGCGCCGATCGCCTACACCATGTGGGATCGTTTCCTGTGTTTCGACCCGTCCGAGCCTGCGTGGCCCGACCGCGACCGATTCGTGTTGTCGGCGGGCCATGGCTGCGCGTTGCTTTACGGGCTGTTGCACCTGACCGGCTACGATCTGCCCGCCGAGGAGCTGCGCGCGTTTCGCCAGTGGGGCAGTCGCACGCCCGGCCATCCCGAGTTCGGCATGACGCCCGGCGTTGAGGCCACAACCGGCCCGCTCGGTCAGGGGATCGCCAACGCGGTGGGCATGGCGATCGCCGAGGAGTCCCTGGCCGCCCGCTTCAACCGTCCCGGTCATACGATCGTCGACCACCGCACGTACGTTCTGTGCGGCGACGGCGATCTTATGGAGGGCGTAGCCGCCGAGGCGGTCTCGCTTGCAGGACATCTGCGCCTTGGCAAGCTCACGCTCGTGTACGACGACAACCACATCACCATCGAGGGCTCGACGGATTTCGCATTCAGCGAAGACGTCCCGGCGCGGTTCGCCGCGTGCGGCTGGCACGTGCAGAGCGTGGGCGATGGTACCGACGTGGCGGCGATTGAGACGGCACTTGCTGCGGCGCAGGCCGTGACCGGCGCACCGTCGCTCATCGCGGTGCGCACGAGCATCGGCTTCGGTAGCCCGAACAAACAAGACACCGCGTCGGCGCACGGCGAGCCCCTTGGCGAGGAGGAGGTTCGCCGTACGAAAGAAGCGCTCGGCTGGCCGCTTGAGCCGACGTTCCTCGTTCCCGACGAAGCTCGGGAGCGCTTTGCTGAGGCTGGCGCGCGCGGCACGAAGGCGCACGGGCAGTGGCGTGCGCGCTTCCAGACGTACCGTGCCGAGCACCCGGAACTCGCGGAGGAGTTCGAGCGTCGCATGAGCGGCGAGCTTCCTGGGGGCTGGGAGGCGCTACGTCCGGCATTTCCCGCCGATGCCGGCGCCATGGCTACCCGCGACGCCGGAGGTGCGATCCTCAACGCGCTGGCGGCCGCGGTACCCGAGCTCGTTGGCGGCTCGGCCGATCTCGCGCCGAGCACAAAAGCGTTCCTGACAGACGAGCCCAGCTTCAGCGCGACGGACCGCTCCGGCCGCAATCTGCACTTCGGTGTGCGCGAGCACGCGATGGGGGCTGTGATGAACGGCATGGCCTACCACGGCGGTTTCGTGCCGTTCGGGTCGACCTTCCTGATCTTCTCGGATTACCTGCGACCGGCGCTGCGCCTCGCCGCCCTCGGTGGTCTGCACGTGATCCACGTCTTCACGCACGACAGCGTCGGACTTGGCGAGGACGGGCCGACCCATCAGGCCGTGGAGCACCTCGCGTCGCTGCGCGCGATTCCCGACCTGCTCGTGATTCGTCCCGCAGACGCCAACGAGACCGCCGCCGCGTGGCGTGTCGCGCTCGCGCAGCGCAGCCGACCCGTGTGCCTCGCGCTGTCGCGCCAGAAGCTGCCCGTGCTCGATCCGACGCGCTATCTGCAGGTCGCAGAAGGTGTGGCGCGCGGGGGATACGTGCTCGCCGGGCCGACGGATGCCGCGCCCGACGTCGTGCTCGTCGCGAGCGGTTCGGAGGTCGCACTTGCGCTCGAGGCGCAAGTCGCTCTCGAAGCTCGGGGCACGCACGCACGTGTCGTCAGCATGGTGTGCGTCGAACTCTTCGCCGAGCAGACGGCGGAGTACCGCGCTGCGGTCGTCCCGCCGGGTGTGCCCGTGGTCAGCGTGGAGGCGGGTGTCACGCAGGGGTGGAAGACGTACCTCGGCGAGGGCGCGGTAGCCGTCGGCATCGACCGCTTCGGCGCATCGGCGCCGGGCGACACGGTGATGAGCGAGCTGGGGATGACGGTCGAAGCTGTGCTCTCGGCGGTGAGGGTCGCTACACGAGCGTGATCTCCGACCGACAAACGCGCCACAAGTGCGTCACACAAAGGTCACACAAACGGGTCACACAAACGCGTCACACGTGGCAGACCTCGCCGGTTCTTTCGCGTATACTAAAGAGCCGTTTGCGTTCCCGTGCGGGCGTGGCGGAATTGGCAGACGCGCTGGATTTAGGATCCAGTGAGCAAGCTCGTGGAGGTTCGAGTCCTCTCGCCCGCACCAACCTTTGCTCGAGGGCAGGGCCAACCTTTGCACTTGGACAGGGGAGGCGCCCGTGACATAAGGGCGCCCTCCCGCCGC
>CAMTXY010000064.1:0-3646 GCA_947085795.1 uncultured Actinomycetes bacterium
CTCGAACCAGCTCTCCGGCGGTCAACAACAGCGCGTCGCCATCGCCCGCGCGCTCGTGACCCAGCCGAGCATCGTGCTGGCCGATGAGCCCACCGGTAACCTGGACTCGCGTTCCGGCATCGAGGTCATGGCGATCCTGCAGCAGATGAACGCCGGGGGCATCACCGTGATCATCGTCACCCACGACCACGGCGTCGCCCGCCACGCGCAGCGGATAGTGCACCTCAGCGACGGGCGTATCGTGCGCGAGGAGCGCGTCGCCGAGCGCGTCATGGCCGCCGAACGCCTGGGCGCGCAGCTTGCCGAGGAGAGCCTGTCGTGAACCTCACGGAGAGCATCCGCATCGCGTTTCGTGCGCTCAACGCCAATAAGGTCCGCAGCACACTCACGATGCTCGGCGTGATCATCGGCGTCGCGGCCGTCATCCTGCTCGTGGCGATCGGCACCGGCGTGCAGGGCGAGGTCACCGGCACGATCGAGGGCCTCGGCAGCAACCTCATCTTCGTGTTCGCCGGCAATTTCGAGGAAGGCGGAAGTGGAGGCGGTGGCGGTATCGCGATCCGCAAGCAGTTCACCATCGATGAAGCCGAGATGCTGCAGCGTCGCCTCGGGCCCGAGCAGCTCGTCGTGCCGATCGTCCAGGGACCAGCCACGCTTCGGGTGGGCAACCGCACCACCCGTTCGACGATAGCCGCGGGCAACCAGTTCGCGGGCGAGGTCTTCTCGGCGGAGTATCTCGGCGGTCGCCCGTACCGCCGCAGCGAGGTGGCGGCCGAATCGCGCGTCGTTGTGCTCGGCAGCCGCGTGCGCGACCACCTGTTCCCGTTTCAGGACCCGGTCGGGCGCGAGGTCGACGTCAACGGTCAGCGGTTCACCGTGATCGGGCACGTCGCGTCGCAGGGTGGATCGCTCACCGGCGACCAGGACAATCAGATCTACATGCCGGTCAGCACGGCGCAACGGCTGCTCGGTTCCAAGAACGTGAGCTCACTCGTGGTGCGGGCGTCCGACGCCGACCGCATCGAGGCTCTTCAGGCGCAGATCAAGCGTACGTTCAGGCCGTCGTTCGGCGACGAGTTCAGCGTGTTCACGCAGGAGCAGACGCTCGGTATCCTGTCGCAGTTGCTCGGCACGCTCACCGTCATGCTCGCGGGCATCGCCGGGATCTCCCTGCTCGTTGGGGGCATCGGCATCATGAACATCATGCTCGTGAGCGTCTCCGAACGAACTCGCGAGATCGGCATCCGCAAGGCGGTCGGCGCCAAGACCCATGACATCCTCTCGCAGTTCGTGATCGAGGCGATCGTGCTCTCGGTCACCGGCGGGATGATCGGCATCGCGCTCGGCTGGGCGGGCTCGCTGGCCCTGCAGCCGTTCGTGCCGACCGAGGTCACCGCATGGGCTGTCGCGCTCGCGTTCTTCTTCTCGGCGGCGGTCGGTGTGTTCTTCGGCGTGTATCCCGCATACCGCGCCTCCCGCCTCGACCCGATCGTGGCGCTGCGCTACGAATGACCGGACAACGGCGAGAGACACGAACCCGGAACGTTCGCTATCCCTGGAAGTCGTTCGGGTCCACGCGCTCGAGGAAGTCGCGGAACTCCTTGACCTCGGCCTCTTCGTCGACCTCGACGGCCTGATCGGCGAGCACCGCGGCCTCGTCGAGGACCTCCTCGGCGACGTAGATGGGAGAGCCGGTCCGCACCGCGAGCGCGATCGAATCGCTCGGGCGGGCGTCGATGGCGATCGAGCGCTCCTCGCCACGCAAGACGACGGCGGCGTAGAACGTGCCCTCTTCGAGCCGCGTGATCTCGATGCGGTCGACGAGGTGGTCGAGCGAGGCGATGACGCTGCGCAGCAGGTCGTGCGTCATCGGCCGCGGCGGTTCGACGTCTTGCAGCGCGAACAGGATGGCCGCGGCCTCCGGGTGTCCGATCCAGATGGGCAGCAGGCGCGCCCGGGGGCCTTCGTCGTCTACGGGCCGCAAGATGATCACCGGCTGGTTGGATGACGCGTCGACTGACAGTGACGCGATCCTCACGTGAATCATGGCGCACCTCCTCTCGGACTCTCTACTCGGTACGTTCCACTATCATACTGGAAGCAAGCGCACTACCTGCGAGCGGGTCCGCTTCCCGAGGAGGGGCGAGGAGGAGAGCATGCGTCACATCGAGATCCGCACGTCCGGTCGCGAGCAGATGCTCGACATCACGGATGACGTGGCTTCGAACGTGCGTGCGAGCGGTGTCGCGTCCGGGTGGGCGCTCGTGTACTGCCCGCACACGACGGCGGGACTGACTATCAACGAGAACGCCGATCCGGACGTGGTGCACGACCTGCTCGACGGCTTGGCGCGACTCGTACCCCGCGACGCTGGCTGGCGACACCGCGAAGGCAACTCCGACGGGCACATCAAGGCCTCGCTCGTCGGCTCCAGCGTGACCGTGCCGGTCGAGGGCGGGCGACTCGCGCTCGGTGCCTGGCAGGGCATCTACTTCTGCGAATTCGACGGACCGAGGAGCAGAGCCGTCACGGTGACGGTGTGCGCGGCGGCGGGGTAGGGGCGGTGCAGAGCGGTCTCCTTGCCACCATCACCTGTCCAGAAGAAAAGCGGCGGTGACACCGCGATCTTCCTCGGCCAGGAAGCGGAAGCGAGGGGCGCTCAAAGCATCATTACCGACCGGAGCGACCGAGAAATCGTACGGCGCCGTGACGACGAAGAACTCGCTGTCCGGAAGGGACAACCGATATGTTCCCCCAGCGCCCTGGACGATCGCGGCGATGGCCCGCTCACGGTTGACGCCCCAGATCACGATGGCCGGAACACCGCATCTCCGACGACCGTGCGCGACACGACGGAGCCGGCGGACCGGCCTAACGATAAGCGCGAATATCGCGAAGCCGAGTGCCGCACCGACCATGTTCAGCAGCACATCGTCCACGTCCACCGTTCGAGAACGCGTGACCAACCGGGTCATCTCGATGGCCACGGCGATGGCGGCCGCGCCGCCATAGCATCACGCGCCACAGCACCCAGACGACAACCATGACCGCGATGAAAGCAGGCGACTCGATGCGCATCAGGTTCCAAAGATCGTCATGCGGACCGGTTCATGTTCGTCCGCCCCTGCTTTGCCTCCTAGAAGGTCACGCCCACCATATCACCGACCTAGCGCCGGGATAACAGGGGGGTTTCAGGGGTGTGGCTACGCCAAGTCGGAAAGACGCGTTTGCGTGGTGCGAAAAAGCCCCGCTCGCGCGAGCAGGGCCTTAATGAAGCATTGGTGGGCCCGGATGGATTCGAACCATCGACCTCACGGTTATCAGCCGTGCGCTCTAACCAACTGAGCTACGGGCCCATCATGCAGACGAGCTTCGACACCATACTAGAGGGTATACGGGAGCGTCAACATGCAGGCAGACTGTCCCATGGGTTACGCGAGGATCTCGGCCACGCGGCCCCGCATGGCGGCCTCGAACTCGGCCCACGAGAGATCGCCCGCAGGTTCGCTGATGCAATCGGCTGTCAGTCCCCCGTCACCGGTTACGAACCATGCGGCGTTGCAGAGGCGCCTGAGCACGAAGCGACGGCACATCGTGACGGCCCTATCCTGGCAGGAGGAATTCCTGAACTCCTCGGCGACGGGGA
>CAMTXY010000065.1:0-2605 GCA_947085795.1 uncultured Actinomycetes bacterium
AGGTAGCGCTGGCGCGGCTTGTCGAGCGTGCCGAAGCGAAGCGAGTCGAGGATCGCGATCGGGCGGGCGCCCATCGTGAAGATGTCGCGGATGATGCCGCCCACGCCGGTTGCCGCGCCCTGGTAGGGCTCGATGGCGCTCGGGTGGTTGTGCGACTCCATCTTGAACGCGACCGCCCAGCCGTCGCCCACGCTGATCACGCCCGCGTTCTCGCCGGGACCCTGCAAGACGTGCGGGCCTTCTGTGGGAAACATCCTCAGCGCCGTGCGCGAGTGCTTGTAGCTGCAGTGTTCGGACCACATGAGCGAGTACATGTGAAGCTCGGTGACAGTCGGCGTGCGCCCGAGGATCTCGACGACGTGCTCGAACTCGGCGGGTTTCAGGCCGAGCTCCTCGGCAAGCTTGGGGGCGAGATCGGGGGCGAGGTCCTCACGCATGCGGAGCGGCTCCTTGAACGGCGCAGCGAATGGTCACGTGCATTGTAGCGAAGCGGCCGCGGCGCGTGGGGTAAGCGGGGCGTCCAGGCGCAGGGTCACCGCAGCCGCATTCCGGCGGATCACTCCGCCGACTCGACCAAGTGCAGGTCCGGATACGCGCCGTGCGCCCGCGTGTCGGCACTCGCGAGCGTCGCGCCCAGCAGCGATGCGCACGCCGGCGCCAGCGCATCGTAGAATGAACAGCCGAGAGAATCACACTGCGCGGCAGCCTCTTCGACGATCTCATCCGTCAGCGGGACGATGGTGATCCCGGAGGCTTTGAGGTGCTCCCAGGCCTCGGGAATGGCCCGTGCGGACATTTGACGCTGGACGATAGCCAGGACTTCATGGACGAAATGCGTAGGGGCAGCGAGCCGAATACCACCCTCGACCGCGCGCGCGTAGAGGCTGCGGGCGACATCGGACCCGAACTCCTCTTTGAACCACTTCACGCCGACCGAAGCGTCGAGCACGAACACGGGTGCGGGGTCCATCAGCGATCCTCGTGCACTCCGCGCGAAAGCGCGCTGTCATCCGTCTCGCGCAGTTCACGCAGAAGCTGCAGTGTCGGCCGATCATCGAGCACCGGATGTCTCTCGTGCAGCGTCCGCATCCCCTCGAGCGCCTCGAGCATACGGGTACGCCGGGCCTCGTCAGCGCGCTCATCGGCCGTCTTGCAGAGGTAGGCCGCGAGCGACTCCTGCACGAGCTCGCTGCGGGCGACCCCGAGATCGGTCGCCTCGGCATCCAGCCGCACGAGCAGCTCATCGGGAAGTGAGATGGTGACTCTCGCGGTCATGCGCATCGCCCCCTGCGGTCATACTGGTGTTCACACTCCGAGTATGAACCGGCACACCGGCCAGGTCAAGACGTGCGACTCAGCCGATCGCCTCCGCGAAGCGCCGCACGATGGTCGAGAAGAACACCTGACCGTCGGTGCCGCCTGAAACGGGATCCACCACCCGCTCGGGGTGCGGCATGAGCCCGAAGATGTTGCCGCGCTCGTTGCAGACGCCCGCGATGTCGTCGAGCGCGCCGTTGGGCGCCGAGCCGTTCACGACACGCGTACCGTCCGGCTCGCAGTAGCGCAGCACGACCTGCCCGTTTGCGACCAAGCGCTCGAGCGTCGCCTCGTCGCACGTGTAGTTGCCCTCGTTGTGGTTGACCGGGATGCGCAGGACGGTGCCGGCAGCGACGTCGAGCCATCGGCACACGCTCTCCTCGGCACGCAGGTACACAGTCTTGCAGATGAACTTGAGACCGGAGTTGCGCAGCAGCGCGCCGGGCAGCAGGTGCGCCTCGGTAAGAATCTGGAAGCCGTTGCAGATGCCGAGCACCGGACCGCCGCGCCCAGCGAAGCGCACGACCTCGCCCATCACCGGGCTGAACCGCGCCACGGCGCCGCAACGGATATAGTCGCCGTAGGAGAACCCGCCGGGTAGCACGATCGCATCGAAGCCGGACAGGTCCGTATCACCGTGCCACACGTAGCCGGCATCGAATCCCAGATGCCGCACCGCGTGCACGACATCCTGTTCGCAGTTCGAGCCCGGGAATATGACAACCCCGAAGCGCATGCTCACGCCTCCTCGACCGTCTCGATGCGGAAATCTTCTATGACCGGGTTCGCGAGCAGCTTCTCGCACATCTCGCGCACACCGTCATCACCCGCATCACTCTCGAGCTGGAAGTACTTGCCGATCTTGACCTCGCCGACCGGGTAGCCCAGGTTCTCGAGCGCCCGTTTGGCGGTAGCGCCCGGCGGATCGAAGATTCCCTTCCGATACGTCACGAAGATCTCGTAGCGCGCCATGTTCACCCCTTGCCCTTCGACGCCTTGTCGCCGCCGTTCTGCGACGCGAGCCATTCCTTGCGCATCCGCCGGATCTTGGCCAGGTCCACGTAGAACGCACCGAACAGACACACGTACGCTGCCACCAGCATCGGCGTACCCGCCGGGCCGCCCTCTCGAAACACGAACGCACCGATCGAGAACACCATCGCCGCGGCAAGCAGCCCGAACCAGATCCTTCGCCACAGCTTGAACTCGGGCGTGTCGGGATTAAGCTGGATTCTCCCTCTGCCCCTCGACTTCTTCTTGCCTGCCGAGGAAGCGGCCTCGCCCTTGC
>CAMTXY010000066.1:0-7826 GCA_947085795.1 uncultured Actinomycetes bacterium
CGCCCGAAGCCCCTCGGCCGTTCGATCTCGAGGGCGATCACGACGATGCCCTTGGCCGCGCCACGACCGCGCTTGCCGCCGTGGTCGACGCCGCCCACGAAGGTCTCATCGACTTCCACGTCGCCAGCAAGCGGTTCGCGCTCCGCCCGGACCATCGCCACCCGGTAGCGCTGCAGCATGGCCCAGGCC
This sequence comes from uncultured Actinomycetes bacterium, assembly GCA_947085795.1. GTDB lineage: Bacteria > Actinomycetota > Coriobacteriia > Anaerosomatales > UBA912 > CAMTXY01. Next base: position 190 of record CAMTXY010000066.1, read on the forward strand.
GTCCGGTACTTCACACCGGGAGTCTGGGCGAGGGTCGTCGAAGACAGCCCGTTCTTCGCGGTCGTGAGCTGCCATGCGGCGGCGAACCGGACCGTGAGCGGCGTATGGGTCTTGTCGAAGATCGTGCCCGACGTCGCTGTCGTCTGGCGCCGACAGGCCCGGCAGACGAGTCGGCCACGGGTGTGGCGCCACGGCTCACCGATCGTGCCGCACGCCGGGCAGACGAACCCTGCGGGCCAGCGCAGCTGCTCGAGGTAGGCGCCACACGCCGCATCGTCGGAGAACCGAGCCGCGAAGTCCTGCCGGGGGCTTGGGTAGTCCCTGCCCGCGATCAGCCGGGGCGTCCTCGACCCATCGGTGTCGAGTTCACTCGTCCCTGCATCTTGGGGCAGGAGGAGCTAACCGACTACCCCGTTTCGCCTTTTCGCCTTTTTTGCCTTATACTGTGCGCAGCCCGGCGACGCCTGTGTTGCGTCGCCCGATGAGGAGTGCCCGCATGGTCGATAGCACCACCACGAAGAGTGTCGGACCGCGTCGCCCCGTCCCGTTTCCAGTCATCGGTATCGTTGCGGGTATCGCCGTCCTCGCAATCGCAGCCGGGGTCTTCCTCGCGACGCGCGACGGCGGCTTCCTGGCGGGCAGCGGAACCGGTGCCGTCGAACCCGATCTCGAAGCTGCGAAGGCGGCGTACAACACCGGGGACTACTCCGGTGCTGAATCGGCGCTCGGCGAGCTTATCGGTGACGATGCCGAGGGTCTCGAGGCGCGCAAGACACTCGCGCTCGCGCTTGCCGCACAGGGCAAGAACGAGGAGGCGCTTGAGCAGTACGCCGCGGTCGTCGCCGCCGACCCGATGGACCACCAGACGCTCTTTGCGATGGCTGCGCTGGAGCAGCTCACCGGCAAGGCCGCCGAATCGATATCCCATCTCGAGGCCGCGATAGAGATCAAGCCTGAGCCCTCATACTTCCAGGCTCTTGCGCCGATATATGCAACAGTGGGCAAGTGGGACGAGTGCGTCGCAACATGGCAGAAGTACCTGGAGCTGGCCGAACTCGATGAGACCGGCCAGGCCCAGGTTCATGCTGCCATCGCGTCGGCGTACGAGGGCGCGCGCGAATACGACAAGGCGAAGGAGTCGCTCGGGCAGGCGCTCTTCCTGGATCCGAACAACGAGACATATAGGGCTCGACTTGAGGGCTATGCGAACTGATAAGCCGATGCGGACATACGGCGTGGCCGGGGCGGGTGTGTTTGCCCTCGTCCTCGCGCTGGCTGTCCTTCTTGGTGGTTGCAGCGGCGGAACGGGCGAGGGCGAGACGGCGCAGGATTCGCCGCTCGACGCAGTAGCCGCACTGCAGTCCGCCGTAGACTCCTACAACGAGGGTGAGTTCTTCAACGCCGAGAACGCGCTGGCGGATCTTGTCAAGGCGGACCCGGGCAACACCGAGGCGCGCAAGGCGCTTGCGCTGGCGCTCTCCGCCCAGGGCAGGAACGACGAAGCGATCGAGCAGTACCGGGCTGTGCTCGAAACGGATCCTGAGGATCACGTCGCGCTCTACAGGATGGCGCTTCTCGAGCGCCTGACAGGTGCGCCGGAAGAAGCGGTCGAGCACCTCGAGAGAGCAGTTGAGCTTAACCGGGACGACTCGTACGTCGATGAACTGGCCAGGACGTACATGCAGCTTGGCAACTACCGGGAAGCCGCAGACACCTGGGGCGCCCTGGCTGCCGAGGAGGGGCGCGCTCCCGAGAGTACGGTCGAGCTGTTGAAGTTGCAAGCCGAGGCGCTTCGCCTCGCCGAGGACATCGATGGCGCGAAGGCCGCCCTGGGGCGGGCGCTGGAACTGGTGCCCGATAGCGCTGACGTTAAGGCTCGACTTGAGGCTTTGGGTGACTAGCCGATGAGCCTGATGCTGACATACTCTGCGACCGGGCAGGCGGGTGAGAGCCGGTGGTAGCAGCTGTCCGCATCGCTCGCAGCTGGTGGCGGGCGCACCCAGTCTGGGGCTGGGGGATCGTATCCGCACTCACGGTTGCGCTCGTAGTGGGCGCGTTCGTGCTCACCGCGGCAGGCGCGACTGCGACGATCAGGCCGAACGCGACCGTCGCGACAGCTTGGAGTGTGGTGGGCGCCGCCACGGCCCACCTGGCCGTGAACGAAGTGACCCACGACTCCGACACGACCCACATCGCCGCTACCGCGGGTGCCCAAGACGTCGGCCTCAACCTCGCAGACCCATCGGTCGTCGGCACCATCAACTCCGTCACCGTCTTCGCGGTCGTGCGCCAGATAACGGGCAACGAGCACTTCCGGTGGCGCTACAGCTACAACGACGGTGGGACTTGGACCGTCACCACCACCGACGTCACGCCTCCCGCCGACGGTGCCTACGCGCTCTACCAGTTCACCATCCCTGCCCCGGGAGGCGGCTGGACGCCGACGGCCCTGAACAGCCTCGCGGTGGGCCTCAGGTCTATCGCGCAGGGCGCGTGGGCCGGCCAGATCCGCTGCACGCAGGTGTACGTTGAAGTCGACTACACGCCCCCGACCCTCACCGTCGCGCAGGGCACCGATCCCGGCAGACCGACCGCGAAGGTGTTCGGCGCCCGCGGCGCCGAGCGTGCGGTCGACGAGATCTCGCTCGCCGCGTCCGGCGGCGACGTGACCGTCACACAGATCGTGGTGCGCGGACTGGACACGGGTAACGCGCTCTTGACCAACGTGACCGCCGTCAGGCTCTTCCTCGACAATGCCGACGGCTACTACGGTGCGGGTGACACGCAGGTCGGTACGACCCAGACATTCTCCGGCAACGCCTCAGGGTCGACCGCGACTTTCTCCACGCTCACGCTCACGGTACCCTTGGGCACTACGAGGAACCTCTGGATTGTCTACACGCTCGGCAGCTCCGCCAACCACGGCCACATCGTGGGTTCGCGGGTGAACAACGGCGACATCACCGTGTCGGCGCCTGCGACGGTAAGCGCGTTTGCCGACATCGTCTCGGCGAACTCCGGTCAGACGATCGAGATCGACGCGGTCGCCCCGGCGGCGGACACCTCCGACCCGGTCAACAACGCGGTCCTCACCGGTGCGAGCAAGACCATCTCGGGCACCGCGTCGGACTCCGGCTCGGGTGTCGCGGGCGTTCAGGTGTCCATCCAGCGCGTTGGCGACAGCAACTACTGGAACGGCACCGGCTGGCAGGTGGGCATCGCCTGGAACGCCGCCACCGGCACGACCAGCTGGACGTACGTCTGGGCGCTGGACGCCAACCAGAACCGCGAGAACACGTACACCATCACCGCGCGGGCGACCGACGGCGTCGGATTGACCGGCACGGACGCGACGCCCGTCACTGGCGTGAGTGTCGACAACCGCGGGCCGTCCATGTCCTCGGCGACAGCGGTCAATGCCACGACGGTCGATGTCGTGTTCAACGAGCCGCTCGACGGGGCTTCGATCGCGGCGTCGGACTTCACCATCGACAACGGGTTGACGGTCTCCGCCGCCGTCCTGCAGGGCGACAACGTGACGGTTCGTCTCACGACCTCGTCGCAGACGCCGAGCACGACCTACACGATCAGCATGAGCGTCGTCGGGCAGATCATCTCTGACGTCTACGGCAACCCGGACACGGACAACACCGTCAACTTCACCGGTTTTGGTCTGACCCCGACCCTGACCGTCGCGCAGGGCACCGACAACCTCCCGGCCGGCAGCCGCCCTAACGCCAAGATCTACAAGGGCCAGGGCGCGGCCGGCTCGGTCGTAGACGAACTGGCGATGACCGCGGCCAACGGCAACGTGACCGTGACCCAGATCGTCGTGCGCGGACTGGACACCGGTAACGCGCTTCTGACCAACGTGACCGCCGTCAGGCTCTTCCGCGACGACGGCGACAACGTCTACGGCGGGGGCGACACGCAGATAGGCACGACGCAGACGTTCTCCGGAAACGCGTCAGGCTCGACCGCGACCTTCTCCGGCCTGACGATGACCGTGAACGACGGGACCACCGCCGAGCTGTGGGTCGTCTACGACATCGGCGGATCCGCCAACAATGGCCACATCGTGGGCTCGCGGGTGAACAACGGCGACATCACCGTGTCGGCGCCTGCGACGGTAAGCGCGTTTGCCGACATCGTCTCGGCGAACTCCGGCCAGACGATCGAGATCGACGCGGTCGGCCCGACGATCAGCTCGGCGAGCGCCCCGGACGCGAACACCGTGTTGGTGACGTTCTCCGAGCCTCTCGATCCTGCCACGGTCGCCGCGGACGGCTCGGACTTCACAATCTCCGGCCTCACCATCAGCGCGGCGACTCTGGAGTCCGGGAACTCCGTCGTGCGGCTTACCACGAGCGACCAGACCCCCGGGCAGTCGTACACGGTCTCGTGTGCGGCCGGCGACGTGGCGGACCCGTACGGGAACCTCAACACCGCCACCTCGGCCGGCTTCCTCGGCTACTCGAGCGGCGTGGACAACGAGCCGCCATCGGTGCCCGGGAACGTCCTGGCAACCGCGGGTGGCGCATCGCCGACGATCGCGAGCATCACCTGGGATGCGTCGACCGACAATGTAGGCGTTGTCGGCTACAGGGTGTACCGGGCGGTGTCCGAGACCGGCACGTATGTGCTGAGGGGAACGACCGCCGGGCTCTCGTTCGACGACACGAATGGAGTCCCGGGACAGGACTACTGGTACAAGGTGAGCGCCTACGACGCGGCGAACAACGAGTCGGCGCTCTCGGCTTTCTCCGGCCCGGTCGCCGCCACCTGGACGCAGGCGCCGCACGCGATCTACTCCAGCGATACCAACCTTTGTGTCATGTGCCACACGTCGCACCAGGCGGCCACCGCGAAGAACATCCTGCGGGATTCCGGTTTCGTCCCTGCCGAGTTGGGCGTGTGCTACGCGTGCCACGACGGTTCAGGATCCTCGACCAACATCAAGGTCGGTCCGGTGAACTCGTTCGTGTTGGCGAGCGGGCATACCGTGGAAGCACGGGCCGTGGGCGCGGATCTCGCCGACCGCTGTTCGAGCTGCCATGATCCTCATGGTGACTACACGGCCAAGCCGATGCTGCCCAGACCGACCATCAACGGGGCGGCGGTAGCGCGCGGGAATTCGTGGTGTTTCGCGTGCCATAACGATACGAACGACTGGTTCGGTCCGGGATATCCGGCGCCGGCCGCCCCGTCGCGGGACGCGAGCGGATATCCGGTCAGCGGCACCTTCTTCGGTCGTTCGGTCTATCGGGATCCCGTTCGTAACGCACATGCGTCGATCCCCGCTACCGGCACCGTGCGGCAAGCGGGAGACTGTCTGTTCTGTCACGCGTCGCACCGGAGCGCGAACAAGTATGACGGGCTGCTCGGTGTTTTCCGGCCTTCGACTCCCTCAACCGTGGCTAGCGATCAGGCCCAAGGCGTCTACGCTGAAGCCTGCTTCGCATGTCACGGGGGCGTGGTCCCGAGCTACCTGACGACCGCCCCTGCCGACATCAAGCAGTTCGTGACCGCGGGTGGACCCAACTCGGGCCACAGGGTCGAGACGGCAGGCGGCACGCTGCCCGTCGGCGCGCCGTTGCCGTGCTACAACTGTCACAACCCGCACGGTTCCACCCGCGGCAACGCGTCGCTGATCTCGGACGAGCGTGGCGCCAGCCTCGAGACGTCGAGTCCGGCTGGCGTGCGGGCGTTCTGCTTCACGTGCCACTCCACGTCCGACGGCTTCGTGTGGAACAGTGTGACCTCGGTGTACGAAGCGGTAAGCACCACACAGACGATCGAGGGTCTGAGGCGTGACGGCACGGGCGGGAACGTGCTGCGAATCCCCTCCGCCAGCGGCCACTACCGCGACGACGCGCACTCGTGCTACGCGTGCCACGGCAGCGACTACTCGACCGCGACGTCTAACAACGTGCACAACCCGGGTGCTGGCGTGAGCGCCGGCGGACAGGACTGCTACGCGTGCCACTCCGCCTACCAGACCTACATGGAGGACGGCGTCGGCGCGAAGACCGGCTCGCAGCGGGCGACCGTCTACCACCACGTGCTCGGCGGCGCGGCTGGCGACGGGGACAGGGCGTTCGCGCCGGGCGCCTACCCGACATCGACCGCCGACGTGTACTGCATGAGCTGCCACGTCGACCACGACAAGTTCAACGCGAGCAAGGCCTCCAACCTGCGCCCGGACATCACGACGACCAACCCCGCAGGCGTCTCCACCGACTACAGCACCGCCACCGACTCGGGCGTGTGCACCGCGTGCCACACGAGCAGCCTCGCGAAGCAGAACCCCGGCGCCGACCAGAGGAGCGACGGATCGACGGCGACGCCCAGGATCGCCCCGGGCGCCGGCGCCAACCAGTTCGGCGCGTCGGCCCACAGCTACGTGGCCACCTCGACGTTCGGCGACGCCACGACGTTCTCCGCGAACTGCTCGAAGTGCCACAACGACGAGAACGTCCCGGCGTACAAGGTCTGGCAGACCTCGGCCAACAAGTTCGGGCCGCACTGGTCTGCCGTCCGAAGGATCCTCTCGGCGCTCGGCGGGACCGTGGCAGACCCGCTCCAGGAGTCGCACTGCTACCGCTGCCACAGCCGCACCACGGACGCCATCGGCGGCACGGGGAAGACGGTCGCGGGCCGCGACTGGTACGGCGCCCGTGCGATGACCGCGGCCTCCGAGCGCGTCTTCGCGCAGTTCCAGCTCGCCAGCACCCACGCGGTAGTGGCGGCTTCCGGCGACAGCGTCGAGTGCGAGGGCTGCCACAACGCGCACGTGGTCACCACGACCGCCAGCGTCACCGACCCGGACAACACCTACAGCACCGTCCCGTACGCCACGGTGGCCGACCAGGCCGCCTTCTGCCTGAAGTGCCACGACGCGGCCGCGCCGGCGGGCCTGCCGCAGTACACCGTCAACGCCACGACCTACGTCCCCTACACCGTCACCCAGGCCAACCCGGCCCTCAACCGGAAGAGCGCCTTCGCCGCGCGCGGCCACTGGGAGACCACCGGCTCGATCTCGGCCGCCGAGCGGGTGAGCTGCGCTGTGTGCCACGACAAGCACGGCTCGGCGGCGCCCAAGCTCCTCGGCGCCTACGACATGGCCGACTCGCGCAACGAGATCGCGGGCGTTCCGATCGCCGCCAACGACAACACCGTGTGCACCGCGTGCCACACGGGCGCCTCGACGGGCTACCCGACCTTCACGCGCGAGGCCGGCACCGGCTATCCCGCGGACGGCACGTGGCCCGGAAACGCGGTCTACACCGGCGCTGGCGGCATCCACAGGGGCGCGAGCGTGATCTGGCCGGGCTCCTCCTACGTCGGCGGCGACTGCAAGAACTGCCACGACGTGCACGGCACCGCCAACACCTACGACGCGCTTCGCGGCACGTTTTCCAACTCCGACTTCACCACCTGCTTCGAGTGCCACGACGGATCGCCGTCGACATTGAACATCAAGCGTTACTACCCGACCGGCAACGGCGGGACCGCGACGCAGACCGCCGACACCAACTTCGGACACAGGATCCAGACCCCCGGCGGCACGCTGGCCGCCGGCAGCGGCCTGCCGTGCTACGGCTGCCACAACCCCCACGGCAACGCGCACAGCCCCG
>CAMTXY010000067.1:0-3701 GCA_947085795.1 uncultured Actinomycetes bacterium
ACAGGTTGTCATCGATCGAATAGGGGTTGTCCTTGGTCGTCGGCACGGGGATGCCGCGCTCCTCGGCCCAATTCATCTCCTGCTCGCGCGTCTTGAGCTCCCACTCGCGCACCGGCGCGACGACCTTGAGGTCGGGATCGAGGCATGCGATGCCGACCTCGAAGCGCACCTGGTCGTTACCCTTGCCGGTGCAGCCATGGGCGATGTACGCGGCCCGGTGGCGGTGCGCCTCCTCGACTAGGTGTTTGACGATGATCGGTCGCGACATCGCGCTCACGAGCGGGTACTTGTTCTCGTAGAGCGCGTTGGCCTTCAGCGCCTTGGCGATGTACTCCTCGACGAACTCCTCGCGCACGTCTTTGACGATCGACTCGACCGCGCCGATCGACAGCGCCTTCTGACGCACGAACTCGAGGTCCTGGCGCTCCTGACCAACATCGATGGCGAGCGCGATGACGTCCATGTCGCAGTTCTCCTGGATCCAGCGGATCGCCACGGAGGTGTCCAGACCTCCCGAGTAGGCCAGTACGCATTTCTCCCGTGCCATATGCCTTCGAATCCTTCCTGCCGAGGAGCGATGCCGAGGCGGCTACTCGCCCCGGAACTTGGCCACCTGGTCCTGCAGACGCTGTGCCGACGCTTCGTCGACGGTGATAACGAGAATCGTGTCGTCTCCTGCGACACTGCCGAGAATCCCTTCGAGTTCCGCCGCGTCCATCGCGGCTGCGACCCCTGGCGCCGTGCCCGGAGAGGCCTTTATCAGCACGAGATTGTCCGTGTGCACCACGCCGATCACGAGTTCGACGATCATGCGCTGGAGGTGCAGATCCTCGGCGAGCACGTACACGCCTTCGGGCAGCTTACGCAGCGCCATCTCGGTGATGTCGCGCGATATTGTGGCCTGCGTGCACGTGAACCCGCGCTCCTTGAGCCGGTCGACGAGATCGCGCTGCGTACGGATACGCTCCTCGCGGACGATCGTGCGGATCACGTCCTGTCGCTGACGTCGCTTCCTCATTTCGGTCACGCCTCTTCCTTCTTCTCGAAAACGTCGGGTCATCACCTGTCAGCCGAGAAGAAGCGAGAGTAGCGCCTTCTGGGCGTGCAGGCGGTTCTCGGCCTCATCAAACACGAGGGAGTTCGACGCGTCGATCACCTCGTCGGTGACCTCCTCGCCCCGGTGCGCGGGCAGGCAGTGCATGAACACGACACGCTCGCCTGCGGCGGCCATCATCTCGGCGTCGACCCTGAAGCCGGCGAACGCTTCGACGCGCGCGGCATGTTCGTCTTCCTGCCCCATCGACGCCCATGTGTCCGTGACGACGACGTCCGCGCCGGCCACGGCCACGTGCGGATCGCGCAGCAGCGTGATCCGGCCACCGGTCCGATCGGCCAGCTCACGAGCCTGCTCGACGACGGACGCAAGCGGGTCGTAGCCCTCGGGCGTGGCAAGCACTACGTGCATGCCGGCAAGCGCGCCGCCTAGCAGGTACGTGTGCGCCATGTTGTTGCCGTCACCCACGTAGGCGAGCGTGAGTCCCGACAACCGCCCGAAATGCTCCTCGATCGTCAGGAGGTCAGCAAGCCCCTGGCAGGGATGGTGGTCGTCGGTGAGCATGTTGACGACGGGCACGCGCGCGATCTTTGCGACCTCCTCGACCAGCGAGTGCTCGAACGCCCGGATGCAGATCGCGTCGACGTAGCGCTCGAGCACCTTGACCGAGTCGTACACGCTCTCGCCGCGCGAGAACACTGTGTCGGCTCCGCCGAGAACGACCGGATACGCGCCAAGCCTGTGACATGCCACCTCGAATGACACCAGCGTGCGCATCGATGGCTTCATGAAGATGAGCGCTACCGCCTTCTCGGCGCACGGTGTAGTGCGGGTCCCGACGGACCACTGAGCCTTCTGCCGCACCGCGCGGTCAAGGATGAGCCGCAGGTCATCGGTGGTCAGGTCGGCCAGCGAAAGCAGGTCGCGGCCTTTGAGCCGGGTCTCCATCACGTCGCCTCCGTGACGATCGCTGCATGTAGATGCTGCAGAAGTGTATCAATCTCGACCGTTGTGCACACCAACGGCGGCAGAAACCTCAGTGTACTCGCCGAGGTGTTGTTGAGCACTAGACCGTCGGAGAGCGCGGCCGCGACGATATCGGCCGCCCTCGGGCGCCTGAGTTCCGCAGCGACCATGAGCCCGGCGGCACGCACCTCGGCGATCTCGCCGGTGCGCTCCATGAGGCCGGTCAGGCCGTCTTTCAGGTATGCGCCGACTGCCACGGCGTTGTCACCGAGACGCTCGTCGGCCAGAGCTGCAACGGTCGCGCGGGCGGCGGCGCACACGACCGGCCCGCCTGCGAACGTCGAGCCGTGGTCACCGGGCTCGAACGCCGCCGCGACGTCGTCACGCGCGACGATGGCCCCGATCGGCAACCCGTTGGCGAGCGCCTTGGCCAGCGCCATGATGTCGGGCTGGACGCCCGCCGCATGGTGCGCGAACACAGGGCCGGTCCGATGCATCCCGCACTGGATCTCGTCGAAGATGAGCAGCACGCCTCGCTCGTCGCACAGACGGCGCACGGCGCGCAGGTACTCGGCTTCACACGGGTAGACGCCGCCCTCGCCTTGCACCGGCTCGAGCATGACGGCGCACACGCTGTCGTCCACCGCCGCCTCTAGCGCGACGCTATCGTTCAGGTCGACGTGCACGAACCCCTGCGGCAACGGCGCGAACGACGCCTGCTTCGACGGTTGTCCCGTGGCGGCCAGGGCCGCCAGCGTGCGGCCGTGGAACGAACGCCGCGCGGTCACGACCGTGCGCGTCTGCGGACCCTTGTGCAGCGAGGCCCATTTTCGCGCGAGTTTGATCGCGCCCTCGACCGCCTCCGCCCCAGAGTTGCCGAAGAACACCTTCGAGCCGCCGCCGAACAGCTCGACGATCTTTGCAGCCAGATCGGCACGGTGCTCGACATGGTAGAGGTTGGTGACGTGCGTCAGCTTGCCCGCCTGCTCGCGAATCGCTTCGACGACCGCAGGGTGCGAATGGCCGAGGTTGACCACACCGATGCCGCTCATGAAATCGAGGTATGAGCGCCCATCGTCATCGAACAGGCTCATCCCCTCGCCGCGCACGAACAGCACCGGCTTGCGGGCGTACGTGTGCATGTGAGAGACGGTGTCGAGCGCGGCGATCCTATCATAGGCGGTACCCATAGCTGCTAGATCACCTCTTCGGCAAGCCAGGGTTCCTCGGCAGGCGTGATCATGGTGCCCACGCCCTCCTCGGTGTAGACCTCGAGCAGAAGCGCGTGCGGAACCGTGCCGTTGAGGATGTGTGCGCGCCTCACGCCGCCGCGCAGCGCATACACGCAGGCTGCGACCTTGGGTACCATCCCGCCGGCGATCCGGTCGTCTGAAATCATCTCCTCGGCCTGCTCGATGGAGAGTACGCTGATGAGCGAATGCTCGTCCTTTAGGTCGGCGTACAACCCGTCCACGTCGGTGAGGAAGATGACCTTGTCAGCGTCGAGCTCGGCGGCGAGCCGTCCCGCGACGGAATCGGCGTTGATGTTGAACGACCCGCCGTCATCGCCTGCGGCGACTGTCGCGATCACGGGGATGAAGCCGTCGCCGATGAGCTTGGTGACGACGGTCGTGTCGATCTCGGTCACGTCGCCGACGCGGCCGAGCCGCTCGGAGCGTTG
>CAMTXY010000068.1:0-3496 GCA_947085795.1 uncultured Actinomycetes bacterium
CGTACTCGCACGAGCGCCGCTCAACGCGCGGCAACCCGCTTACCGCCTCGCTGATCCACAGCTTGCGTACGTAAGTTCCCATTACTAGCGGCCCTCCTTAGTAAGGTTTGTACGATAAACCTAACTAAGGAGTCAACCTAGTTGGCTGTCGCGCCCACAGAAGCCACTCTTTACCATTCCGGTAATCCGATGTATCTTTACCACATCGGCAAAGTCCGGGGACGAGGTCGCATGGAGGTGACGGACTACCATGGCGACTGAGTACACATACGATCCTCGAACCGACCTGCCTATCGCTCCAGGAGAAACCATTCGGGAGATTCTCGACGAACGCGGAATCCTACAGGTCGATTTCGCCGTGCGTCTGGGCAAGAGCCCAAAGTTCGTCAGCCAACTGATCAACGGGAAGGCCCCGCTCACACATGAGACAGCAGTCGATCTGGAGCGGGTCTTGGGAGTTCCATCATCGTTCTGGAACAATTTCGAGTCTATCTATCGCGATGCGCTCGCACATCAGCGCCAGAAGGCTGACTCTGCAGAGCAATCCGAGTGGGCGAACTCGTTCCCACTGAATGACATGGCCTCCCGTGGCTGGATCGCGCGAGAGTCTAGCCACGCCGAGCAAGCCGAAGAGCTCCTCCGCTACTTTGGAGTTTCCAACATTGATGCCTACAGAGAGTACTGGGGCGACGACAAGCGCCTTGCCGCCCGAATGAGCACCGCCTATACGACCGAGACGCCCGCCATCACTGCTTGGCTGCGTGCGGGAGAACGTCAGGCGGAGAAGATCCGCACCAAGCCATTCGGCGAATCCGCGTTCCGCGAGGCTCTCCATGACCTGCGCTCAGCAACCCGCACTCGTCCTGAGCAGTGGCAGCCACTGATAGTGGAGCGGTGCGCCGCTGCCGGTGTCGCGGTCGTGTTCGTCCCCGACCTGCCGAAGACTCGCTGCCACGCGGTGAGCTGGTGGGCGAGCCGCTCGCGCGCCGTGATTCAGCTCGGACTCCGCTACAAGGCCGACGATCAGCTGTGGTTCAGCTTCTTCCACGAGGCCGGACACCTGCTGCTGGACGAACGTCGGAGCGGCCGCATCTCGGACCTGAACGACAATCCGATTGCCGAGAGCCGAGCTGACGCGTTCGCCGCTGACTTCCTGATCCCGCCTGAAAAGTACGAAGCCTTCAGGTCACAACCCGGCCGTCCCAGCAAGGCCCGCGTGAAGGCCTTCGCCGATGAACTCGGGATCGCCCCGAGCATCGTGGTCGGCCGGCTGCAGCGCGACGAGGCCATCCGCTACAGCCACATGAACGACCTCAAGACCAAGCTCGACTGGACGGAGTAGCTTCGCGCGGATCCGTGCGCGAAGACAACCGGCCGAGGAGAACTCGTCCTGTGGCACCTTTGTGCCCCATCACGCTCCGTGGACGAGCTCGGCGAGGCGCGTCATCACCCACGAGCGCTGCACGTCCAGCGGCGACGAGGCTGGCGGATCGCCGAGACCCGCCTCGTGCGCGACAGCCGCGACCAGCCGCTCGCTCCCGGTGTAGGCACGCGATCTCCCGCCACCCTCAGCACGCAGCAGCCCGCTCGCCTCGAGGCGCCCGAGGTCGTTGGTTGCGGTGGGCACCGAGACGTCGGCCAGCGACCGATAGTAGCGGTTGGTGACATCCCGGCCGAAGAAGCCGTCGTAGAGCGCGTCGGCGAGACGCGGAGGCATGCCGAGATCCTCGGTAACGATGTCTTCGAGAATGCCCCAGAGCGCCCGCTCGGCGGCCTCCTTGAGTGACAAGGCATCGACCTGAAGGCGTTGCGCGCGCACGTGGGCGGACACGAACTGCGTGACATCCGTCCCGGGATCCCATGATGTGCCGAGACACGAGAACGCCTGATAGTACCCAGCCCGATGCGCGCCCCACCACTCCTCGAGACTCATGAACTGCGGACGCGTGTAGCCTCCGCGGTACATCGCGAGCGATGCGAGCACCCGAGCGGTACGGCCGTTACCGTCTGCGAACGGGTGGATGCCCGCGAGGCGGACGTGCACGAGCGCAGCAAGCACGGGAGCCGGGATGCGCATGGCCGAGTCCTGAGCGAACGACGCCAGCTCATCAAAGAGGCCCGGGACGGAGTCCGCCGTCGGCGGCTCGAACACGATTCTGCTCTTACCCGTGATGGCGACGAAGGCAGATCCCTCACGGAAGCGGCCAGCCCCATCGGGGTACGAGCCGGCCATCACACGGTCGTGGATGCCGAGGATGAGCTCCGTTTGCCAGGTGAACCCGGAGTCGTCCGCCCGTCTGAGCACGAAGGACATCGCATCGCGATAGCCTTCGACAAGGCGCGCATCCGTCTTGGCGACCGACGGCGGCGTGTCCCCCGCCAGGATTCGCCGGACCTCCTCGACGGTGACAGGAACTCCCTCCATCCCGGTCGAGGCGGCTGTTGCTTCGGCCTCGAGGTCGCGACGCAGACGACCGGCCCACCTGCGCGGAAGCGTGCCGCCGTCAAGGATTCGGCGAAGTTCCTCTATGCGATCGAGGTCTGACTGGATCTGCGATGTTATCTCCCAGGCGAACACATCCACCATCTCCTATGAGATTGAACTCCTATTCTCCTAGGAGATTATGAACTTAATCGCTTGAGGCTGCAAGGTGCCTAGCGCCTCACGGGGAAGTCGCGCACGACAATCTCGACACCGGATACGACCGCTTCGTCCACGATGCGCTCGATCTCGCCGAGGACCTCCGCGTCGAGGTAGTCCTCGCCGCACGTCTCGCAGATAAGCGCCTGGACGGCTTTGAGGACGAGCGTGGTGCGGTCCCGCTCAACGGTGACGGTCGTCGTCCCTGGAGCGGTACGGCTGGCTCAGTGCAAGAGACTTCGCACTGAGTCTGGCAATCAAGGGATGCTTCCCCGTTGCAGGTGGCGATGTTGCGGGGGTCCTCGGCGTTCCGTATAATCCGCATTCGTTCACCGTAGGCGTATTCCTCGGTAGCTCAATCGGTAGAGCATCCGGCTGTTAACCGGAGGGTTGTAGGTTCGAGTCCTACCCGGGGAGCCAACGTCTACTCCGCCGAACTTCAGGTCAGCGTTTCCCGGATCTGTGCAAAGAGCAAGTTGCAAGTACGATTTGCACGATCTGTGTTCACGGCCTTAGACTCCACCACTCCAGAAGTTGAATCGTCGCTGTCTGCGCATTATGGTATACACATCCTATACACATCCTATACACATCCTTGTGATGGGTCTCGTGACCACAAGGGCGCAGACTGTGCGGATGCGGTAAGGCCGCATTACGATTTCGGAAAGGCCGTGATGGGACCATGGCACGCATGATTAGGAAGCAGATCGTCATCGATGCCGAGCGCGAAGAGCTGCTCGCGCGGCTGGCCAAGGAGCGTGGTGTGTCGCAGTCGGAACTCATTCGGCAGGCCATCGACGAGATGGTGGCTGCACAGAAGGTGAGAGAGGCCGACGCGGCGCGGCGCAGGGAGGC
>CAMTXY010000069.1:0-5060 GCA_947085795.1 uncultured Actinomycetes bacterium
CGAGGTCCAGCAGGCCATCGAGACGCTCGCGACGTCGGTGGAACTCCTCGGCAAGCGCAGCAACGAGATCGGCAGCATCGTCGACGTGATCACCACCATCGCCGACCAGACCAACCTGCTCTCGCTCAACGCCGCGATCGAAGCGGCGCGGGCCGGAGAGTCGGGTCGCGGGTTCTCAGTGGTCGCCGACGAGGTCCGCAAGCTCGCCGAGGGTTCGGGCAAGGCCGCCGAGCAGATCGGCGTGTTGATCAAAGAGGTCCAGGAGGAGACCGCCAAGGCGGTCAAATACATGGAGATCGGTACCCGCGAAGTCGAGATCGGCAGCGAGATCGTCGGCCGTTCCAGCGAGGCGCTGCGCCAGATCACCGACGCGGTGTCGCGTACCGCAGTGCTCGCCGAGCAGATCGCTCATGGGATGAAGGGCCAGGTCGACCGCACGTCTTCGGTCGACCTGGCGATGCACGAAATCGCTGCTGTCGTGGAGCAGAACGCTGCGTCCGCCGAGGAGACGGCGGCGGCCGCCGAGGAGCAGACCGCCTGCATGGAAGAGGTCACGTCGGCGGCCCAGGAGCTATCGGACATGGCCCAGCGGCTCGAAGAGACCGTCAACCGGTTCAAGGTCGAGTGAGGCCTCGTGACGCAGATGCTTGAAGAGCAAGGCAGGACCTTCGTCATCTTCCGGCTGGGGTCCGAGGAGTACGGTCTCGATATCGGCCGGGTGCAGAGCATCGTCCGGTTCGAGCAGCCGACCACGGTGCCCCGCTGCCCCGAATCGATCATGGGCGTCATCAACATGCGAGGCCGGGTGATTCCGGTCGTCGACATGACGAGGCGTCTCGGGTGCGGCGCGTTCGTGCCGACCGCGGGCTCGCGGATCATCGTCGTCGAAGGCGCCGCGGGACTGCTCGGACTGGCCGTGGACGCGGCCAACGAGGTGGTGGGAATCGCACGCGACGCGATCCAGCCCACGCCTGAAGCGGCGATCAGCCCCGAGGTCTCCGAGATGTTCGAAGGTGTCGCGGAGCGCGACGGCGCGCTCGTGATCCTCGTGGACCTCGACCGGGCGGTGCCCAAGACCGAGTACGTACGCTTCGGTGACGATGCGTGACCGGAAGGTGACAGGGATGTCTAGGACGGTTCTCGTCGTCGACGATGCAGCGTTCATGCGCATGATGATCCGCGACATCCTGTCCGAGGAGGGCTACGTGATCCACGAAGCCGTCAACGGGCGCGATGCCGTGGAGAAATACGACGAACTGCGACCGGACCTCGTGACGATGGATATAACGATGCCGGAGATGGGCGGCATCGACGCACTGCGGGAGATCAGAACCTCTGACCCGAACGCTCGCGTGCTCATGGTCAGCGCCATGGGTCAGCAGAAGATGATCGTGGAGGCTCTCGAATCCGGGGCGATGGACTTCCTCGTCAAGCCGTTCCAGCCGACGAAGGTGCTCGAAACGGTCAAGAAGTGCCTGCAACCCCGGATGCCGTGATAGGATCCCGCATGCGGACCACCATCAAAGTCCTCGTCGTCGATGACTCGGCGCTGATTCGTCAGATGCTGACACGGGCGCTCTCGCTCGATCCGCGCATCGAAATCGTCGGGACGGCCAAGACCGGTGTCGAAGCGATCGAGCGGGTCCGGGAAAGGGTACCCGACGTCATCACCCTCGACATCGAGATGCCCGAGCTGAGCGGTATCGAGGCGCTACCCCACATCGTCCGCCAGAGCGATGCCCGTGTCATCATGCTCAGTTCACTCGACGATTCGGACATCACGTACCAGGCACTGTCCGCTGGTGCGGTCGACTTCATCTGCAAGCCGAAGACCGGCGTGGCCGGGTCGCTCGCCGACTTCTCGGAACTGCTGCTCAAGAAGATCCGCATCGCGTATCGCATCGACCCTGCCCGGGTCGCGAAGATGGTGTCGCAGGATGCGACCGGAATCGACGATGTCATCGCAGGCGAGGAGGGTGGAGAGCGCCCGGCGTCCGGCCCGGTTCCGTCCGCGTCGGCATCGCCGGCTTCACTCGTCGCCATCGCTTCGTCCACCGGCGGTCCGCCGGCGCTCGAGCGGGTCTTCGCGGGGTTGAACGCCTCGATCCCTGCGGCATACCTGATCGTCCAGCATCTGCCGGCAGGATTCTCCGCGTCGCTCGCCCGGCGCCTCTCATCGGTCGGTGACATCGAGACCGTCGAGGCGATCGACGGCATGCCCGTGCGAGCGGGCCGCGCGTATCTCGCGCCACACGGCGCTCACATGCGTATCTCGCGCAACGGTGATGCGTTGCGCCTCCGCCTTGGTGGCGACCCTCCGGTCCACGGCGTCCGCCCCGCAGCCGATCCGCTGTTCCGGTGCGTGGCGACCGAGTACGGCGAGCGCGCTGTAGGGGTGGTGCTCACGGGGATGGGCTCCGACGGCGCTGAAGGTCTGCGCGCGATCCGGGATTCCGGTGGATCGACGATCGTCCAGAACGAGGAGACGAGCGTTGTCTGGGGCATGCCCGGCGCGGCGCTGCGTCGCGGCGCCGCGCGGTATGTCGTGCCTCTCGGGCTCATCGCGGCGGAGATCCGCCGTTCGACACGTGTGGGCCAGCCGTCATGAACGACATGGATGCCTACAAGGACATCTTCCTGTCCGAGAGCGCGGAGTTCATCCAGGCGATCACCGGCGGCCTTCTCGACCTCGAGGAGTCGCCACACGATCTCGGGCCGGTCGAAGTCATCTTCCGCGGTGCGCACAGCCTCAAGGGCATGTCCGCCACGATGGGATACGAATCGACAGCGGACCTCACCCACAAGATGGAAGGGCTCATGGACCGCGTCCGCAAGCGTGCCCGGGTGGTCGACACGGCGCTCATCGACCTGATGCTCGAGGCGGTCGATACGGTCAAGGCGCTTATCGCCGAAGAGTCCCAAGGCAGCGTGCAGACCGACGTGAGTGGACTCGTGGCGCGCCTGGCCGCGATGGCCGGTGCGGATTCCGCCGAGCCGGTCGACCAGGACGCCTCTGAGGCTGCTGATGGCGTGCGCACCTACGCGGTCACCGTCACCCTCGAGGGGGGCTGCGTGCTCAAGGCGGTGCGCGCGTACATGGTGATGAAGCGCTTGAGCCACATGGGCACGGTCATCGACACCGTGCCGTCGGCCCGCGAGATCGAAGACGAGCGGTTCGACCGCGACTTCACCGTGACGGTGGCCACTATGGGCACCGTGGCCGACATAGAGAAGGCCGTCACTGATGTGAGCGAGGTCGAGCACGCCACCGTTGATGAGTGCACCATCGCGGTCGCGGAAGAGTTCGGGGACGAGCGTTCTGCCGTGACCTCGAGGCCGTCCGGCCGCAGGACGGAGATACCGAAACTATCCGAGACCCAGACCGTGCGAATCGCGATGGGCCACCTCGACACGATGGTCGATCTCGTCGGCGAGCTGGTGATCCTGCGTTCCCGGCTGGATCGTATCGCCCGCAGCGTGGATTCGCGTGAGCTGTCCGACACCGTCGAGGAGCTTCACAGGATCTCGGCGGAGCTCCAGTACGAGGTGATGGACACGCGGATGGTGCCGGTGGGCAACATCTTCAACCGGTTCCCCCGCATGGTCCGCGACTTGGCGCACGACCTTGGCAAGAATCTGACATTTCGCATGGAAGGGCTCGATATCGAGCTCGACCGTACCGTGCTCGATGAGATCGGCGACCCGATCGTGCACCTGTTGCGCAACAGCGTCGACCACGGTATCGAGCCGCCCGATCAGCGTGAAGCCGCCGGCAAGCCGGCGAAAGGGACGGTGACGCTCGCGGCGCGTCGCGAGCGCGATATGGTCCGGATCTCGGTGTGCGACGACGGCAACGGTATGGATGTCGAGCGTGTGTGGGACAAGGCGTGTTCATTGGGGATGGCCCATGCCGCAGACAGGGACTCCTATCACGACGACGACATACTGCTGTTCACGTGCGCCCCGGGGTTCTCGACCACCGAGCAGGCGACCCGGGTTTCGGGTCGCGGCGTAGGCATGGACGCCGTCAAGGGCAAGATCGAGCATCTCGGCGGTTCGCTCGCGATCCACTCCAGCGAGGGTGTCGGGACCGAAGTCGAGTTGTCGCTGCCCCTGACTCTCGCGATCATCCAGGCCCTTCTGGTCTCGACGTGCGGCCAGACGTTCGCGCTGCCGCTCGGCTCCGTCGACGAGGTGCTCGATCCCAACGAGGCGACGATCGACACGATCGATGGCGCCCCGGTGCTCATCTTGCGGGACGGCGACGTGGTGCCCCTCTTGCGGCTCGACACGTTGCTGGGTCTGTCGGACGAAAATACGGGCATGCCATCAGGCGATGAGCACGTCGTACTCGTCCAGTACGGGGCGGGTGTCCGGCGCGGACTCGTTGTCGAGGGGCTGCAGGGGCGCACCGAGGTCGTGATCAAGCCGCTTGCGTCGCTGTTCCGCGATGTGCACGGCGTGAGCGGAGCCACCGTCTTAGGCGACGGCCGGGTGGCGTTGATTCTGGATCCCCGCACGATCTTCTAGGGCAGAGAGGATTCCGCATGAGACTCGCAGACCTGTCGGACCTGCAGATCGACGCCATCCGTGAGGTCGGCAGCATAGGGGCGGGTCATGCCGCCACGGCGCTTTCGCAGATGACTGGCAAGCCGATCGCCATCACCGTCCCGGTGCTCGAACTCATACCATGTGCCGAAGTCCCGCACACGCTCGGAGGACCGGAACGACTGGTCGGCGCGGTCTACGTGAGGCTGCTTGGCGATATCTCGGGCGGCATGTTGTTCATGGCCGAGCGCGGATCCTCGCTTGCGCTCGTCGACCTGTTGCACGACCGGCCAGTCGGCACGACCCGTTCGTTCGGACGCGAGGAGGAGCGCCTCATCACGCACGCCGCATCGATACTGATGTCGGCGTACCTCGCCGCCATCGCGCGATTGACCGACATCGACGTGCTGCCCTCGAGCCCGTCGTTCGCGCTCGACATGGCCGGGGCGATCCTGCAGGTCGCGACGATCGAGGCGGGCATGAAGGCCGCCGGCAAGTCGCTCGAGATTTTC
>CAMTXY010000070.1:0-1818 GCA_947085795.1 uncultured Actinomycetes bacterium
CGTAGTCGCGTTCATGGTGCTGTTCCCGCGTGTCGTGACGCGCCTGAAGCGGGGCACCGTCGCCGTGGGGCTGCTCGCCGGTGCCTTCCTGTGCGCCGGCTACATCTTCCAGACGTGGGGGCTGGAGGACACCACCGCGAGCAAGGCCGCGTTCATCACAGGGATGTTCGTCGTGATCACGCCGATCATGCAGGCGGTCGTGCTGCGGCGCATGCCACGGGGCGTGACCGCTGCCGGCGCGCTCGTGGCCGTGGTCGGCCTATGGCTGCTCTCCGGCGGGGGAGACGGCGGCTGGAACGTCGGCGATACGCGCGTGCTGCTGTGCGCGGTCGCATACTCGGCACACATGATCGTGCTCGGTAGTATCGGGCGCGAGCACGAGGTGCTGCCGCTCACGCTTGTCCAGTTGCTGACCACGGCGGTGGTCTGCTCAGGGATCTCGCTGGCTACCGAACCGCTCGCGCTGCCTCCGGATACGTACGTGTGGGGGGCGATCCTGCTCACGGGCGTGTTCGCTTCGGCTGTCGCGTTCGCCGTGCAGACGTACGCGCAACGCCACATCTCCCCGTCGAGGACTGCGCTCATCCTGATCAGCGAGCCGGCGTTCGGTGGGCTTTTCGGCTGGATGGCCGGTGAAGTGCTCGGCGTGCGGGGGCTGGCCGGGGCCGCGCTGATCCTGGGCGGCATGGCGCTCGCCGAGGTGGTCACGGCGCGTGCCTCCGCCAAGGAGAGAGTCGTGCACGAGCCGACGCTTGAGGGTCCGAGTGTCGCGATGCTCGAGGAGTAGGTTTCGGGCTGGGACGCCGCCCGCGGGCACCGACATCGCTTGACGCGGTTCATCACGATCGAGAAGCGCTAGCCCGTGTGGCTGTCACTACGTCGGCCCGTATAGCCAGTTTGACGTCATGACTGTCATATGAAACACTCTTCCTGTCACTCAGAGACAGGTTAGGTGTCTGAAATGACAGTCAGAACCATTCCGCACGGACTTGCGCCACTCCTGGAGCTGCTCGAACTCGAGCAGCCGCAAGTGGTTACCGCTGTTCAAGTGGCCGACCTCTCACGTCAGGCCGGCATCGAGTGGCCTGCCGATCTCGTTGTCCGTCGCCTTCGCGAGCGCGGCTGGCTGCTACCGCTCGCCACCAAGGGCGTCTGGGAGTTTGCCCCTGCTGCTCGGGCCGGCGCATTCGGCTTGGGAGACCCGCTCGTCGAGCTTCGAGCCGTGCTTGCACGAGACTCGGATGCTCCATACGCGGTCGCAGCTGAGTCGGCAGCGTATGTGCTGGGCATGGCAAGTAGGCACCCGGAACCTGAATGCATCGGCGCGCCACCAGGAGTCCGACCACCCAAGTCGCTCGCCACGTTTCGAATCGTCCGGTGGGAGCCCCAGGTACCTATGGCGGCCCGCGAGGGCCTGCCCGTGTGGTCACCGGCCACGCTGATCGCGTTCATGGCCTCCCGCCCCAGCGGCTACCACGACTGGTCGAATGTGGGCGAATGGCTACAGCAGGCGGCTTCGGCGATCGATCCGGATGACGTGGCCCGAGAGCTCGGGGGGCGTTCCGCGGCGGCATGGGCGCGGGCGGCGTACCTGCTCGATCGCGGCGGCGTGACCGACCGCGCAGAGGTGCTCATGCGGCGTGTGCTGCGAGCGGAGGGCCCTCACTATCTCGGCGATCGCTCTGTTCAAGGGCGCTATAGCAGCACGTACGACGTCATCGACTCCACAGGCCTGGAGGTCGGAGGCGAGTGATCACTGAAGGGTATCTGGTTCGTCACTACCAGGGACGCCGCGGCGGCCGAGGACCGGCGATCATC